>CAIVPM010000317.1 GCA_903907815.1 uncultured Chitinophagaceae bacterium
CTCATTTCATTTTGCTTCAGGAGTTGATCTTAAACTACCAAGAGTATTAGTTAAATCGAAAAGAGTATAGCTTCAATTGCCAGACTCATTTTATTAGGCAACAGATATAATTCTAAAAGTTCACTTTAACCCATATTACGCATTAGAGTTCGTTATGAAGGTTACAAATACAATAAAGACGGGTGTTTGTGCAGATTTTTTGTTAGCAATCATAGTGAACTATGGTAATAACAAAAAATCAAGCAAACGATTGTGTTTGAAGTATTTGAAAACTGTAATAGAATTCTAATGCGTAATCTGGGTTTAATTCAGTCAGGTAATTTTAAAATACTTCTTTTTACAATAAAATCATTCTTTCAATAGTAAATACACTTCAAACTCGTTTATTTTTTACGGCTGCATACAAGCAGTTTGAACGCTAGCGGCGGGTACAGATTCTAATTTAATGGTCGTTGCATGCCTACTGTGTCAAGGCTGCGACCAGAAAATGCCGATTTACAATAATAGTTAAATCTAAATCATCTACCCTTTCTTTTTTTCGTATTTCTCGTTCCTAATCTTTTGCATGGACTTGCCATCTATCTTGCTCTCGAGCCAGGATAAGATATCGAGATACATAAACGAGCGTGTTTGCATGGGATTGCTCTGTAACTTCTCCAGCCTTTCTTTTAAAGACTGGAAGGCGGGTATAATCTTAGTTCTGGATAAAGAGAATGACTTACGGATGAACTTAAATATTTCTTCTTCTACCGAAGTAAGATTCTTCATATTAGCCATAAAGCGATATACAGACTTGATAAGATGCTCTAATATATCATAGTTACCCAGCTCAAAATGTGCAATAAGATGGAGGAGTCGGGCATAACACTGCAGATCGGCACGTAAATCGGCCTTGAGGTTGATAATTCTATTTAAATATTGTATGGAGGTACCATAGTCGCCATTGCCAAAATACAGACATGCAATCTTGTAATAAAATACCAGTACCCGATGACGATCAAGCTGTAGAGCATATTCCTCCAGCTTCTCCTCAATGAATGGAACCAATAAGAGCCCTTCTTTAAAACTTCCTTCGAGGAAATGTTTATTCAATTTGGCAATGTGTAGATAAACGAAGGTTTGAATCTGCGCATTATTGTTGAGGTTGCCAGTTTCAGAGTTAGCAAATTCCTCGAACTTCTGTAAGTATTCGTTGAAGGTACTATAGTTTGACAGGTTGAAATTGGCACTGAGTAGGTTGTGCATCCCTCGGATATACTGACTTGTTTCCACCATTTTCATAGTAGGATTATCCTCGAACAACATTACCCATTTCTGGGTATAGCGATAATAAGAAAGCAGGTCCTGCATGATGAAACCATACCAGCAAAAGGCCTGATACAAATAGAGTTTTTCGTAAAAAGAAAGTTCGGCAGGATTATAGTCGGGCAGATTAGTATCAAAAAACAACTTGAGAGCATGTACTTCGTTCTGATCCTTTACATGACCATGTTTAATATACCAGCTATATAATTCCAGTGCCAGATTGGACAGTTTAGTAACCAGAAACAAATGATGATTCAACTGATTAGATTCTTTACTCAATTGTTCAGCTCTATCATCAATACTTCGGGTAATATGAAGACTTTCTATCTGTTTTTCGAAGAAATTGGCCTTCAGTTGCAGTATCAGTTGATTATTGTTTCGGGCGGTTTCTTTTACTTTATCCAGTATTTTAAGACTCTGAATATACAGCCCCTTGCTATAGAGAATTCTGGCAAAATCAAGCTGCTCGTGTAGGGAAATATCAATACTGCTGTTGTGCTGAATAAGGCGTAGGCTAATAAGTATCTGACGGAATAAATAGGCCTTACTATTGGATAGCTGTTGCTTCTTTAAGTCCTTGTTTTTCAACAACAATTGCTGCTCATCGTAGTTGCTCATTTTATCCAAAGCATCAAACAATTGAACGATTTTCAGGTTCTCGGAGCCTGAATTTCGGGAGACATAAAGCTTAAAATTGCGTTTTTCGCCCTTACTAAGCGACTTTATCAGTTGAAATAGATTGTCTGTATTTTTGTTAGGCATCGTAATAAATTCTGGTTCTAATCCTTACTGTTATTGACTTTTAATTATCCGAAATATTTTTACTTACCGTAAAAAAACCTTTAATTTGTTTCCACAACAAAGTAAAGTCAAATACTTTTATATCCGCTCTATAAATAATGTTTGGCTATAACTTGCGTTGAGAGATTAGATTACAAACATTGCTAAATGAACGCCATGAGTGATAACAAGATTTATATTTTCGACACAACACTCCGTGATGGAGAACAAGTACCGGGCTGCAAGCTAAATACAAAAGAAAAGCTTGAGCTAGCGGCATTATTAGAGGAACTTGGAGTAGATATTATAGAAGCTGGATTCCCTATTTCCTCCCCTGGAGATTTTGAATCAGTTCATGAAATATCCAAGATGATTAAGCATGCTTCGGTATGTGGACTTACCCGATCGGTAAACAAAGATATTGAGGTAGCTGCGGCAGCATTGAAGCCTGCAAAGCACCCCAGAATTCATACCGGAATAGGGTCTTCGGACATCCATATCATCAATAAATTTAATACTACCAGAGAGAACATACTGGAAAGAGCTGCCTCTGCAACCAAGTTTGCAAGGAATCTGGTAGGTGATGTAGAATTTTTCTGCGAAGATGCAGGAAGAGCAAACCTGGAGTTTCTGGCACGCCTGGTAGAAACAGTTATTGCTGCTGGTGCTACGGTTGTAAATATTCCAGATACAACTGGGTATTGTCTGCCTTCGCAATATGGGGCTATTATTAGCTATCTGATGAATAATGTACCCAACATTGATAAAGCAATCTTATCCTGCCATTGTCATAATGATCTTGGGCTGGCTACCGCTAACTCAATAGAGGGTGTAATAAGAGGAGCAAGACAAATAGAATGTACTATCAATGGATTGGGAGAAAGAGCTGGAAATACATCTCTGGAAGAAGTGGCGATGATTCTGAAACAACACCATGCTGATCTCGGATTACATACGAGCATTAAATCGAAAATGCTGAATCCTATCAGTCACAAGGTGAGTGAAATTATGCGTATGCCTGTTCAGCCTAATAAGGCGATAGTAGGCGCCAATGCATTTTCTCATTCTTCTGGTATACATCAGGATGGATTTTTGAAGAATGCTATTACTTATGAAATTATCGATCCACATGATGTAGGAGCTGATACTTCCAAGATTGTTCTGACTGCAAGAAGTGGACGTAGTGCACTGGCTTTCAGATTACACAACTTAGGATTTAAGTTTACCAGAAATGATGTTGATGTATTGTATGATCATTTTTTGGTAGTTGCTGATGAAAAGAAAGAGGTGATGGATGATGATCTGATTATGCTGGCAAATGCTTTTGATAGTGAAGTAACGCCGCAATAAGTGCAATGTAATTAGCTAATTTGATAATGTGCTGATTTGCTTATGAATACTAGTACAAAAACTAATTTTGAAATGGAAACACAAATTGCAGTTATACAGCTTACACAACAGAATCTGGTGAAGATTCTGGACAGTGTAACGGAAGAACAATTTAATAAGGTTCCTGCTGGTTATAATAATAATCTTATCTGGAATTTCGCTCACATTCTGGCTTCTTTTCAGGCGCTATGTTATAGTAGGGCTGGGATATCTGCAAGGCTTGACGAAAATTTTGTAAACATTTACAAGATTGGAACTAAGCCAGAAACACATGTCAGTTTAGAACAATTTCTGGACATAAAAGAGCAATCTGAATGGATGCTGAAAAAGTTTAAAGAAGATTATGCAACTGGTGTGTTTGATAACTTTCAGCCATACTCTACAAGCTTTGGTTTTGCCATTAGTAGTGTAGATATAGCCTTGGAGTATGTAACTATGCATCATGGCTTACACCTTGGGTATGCAATGGCAATTAAGAAACTGGTTGTCTGATTTTGTTGCAGAAAGGACGAGTAAAGAACATAAAAAGTAAACTCATTATAAAACTATCATGTCGGAATTAAATAAACATTCAAGAACACTTACACAGGACGAAACGCAACCTGCAGCGCAGGCTATGTACTATGCTATTGGCTTTAAAGAAGAGGATTTTAATAAAGCACAGGTTGGTGTAGTGAGTATGGGATGGGATGGAAATCCTTGTAACATGCACCTGAATGATTTAGCTACTTCGGTTAAAGAAAGTATTAATAAGGAGTCGGAATTGATGGGGCTTCGTTTCTATACCATTGGGGTAAGTGATGGTATTAGTATGGGTACCGATGGTATGCGTTATAGTCTGGTGAGTAGAGACGTAATTGCCGACAGTATTGAAACTAATGCCGGTGCACAATACTATGATGCATTGGTTACAGTACCAGGTTGTGATAAGAATATGCCTGGTGCTATAATTGCTATGGGCCGCTTGAACAGACCTTCTATAATGCTTTATGGAGGTACTATTGCTCCAGGACATTATCAAGGGCAGGATTTAAACATAGTATCTGCTTTTGAAGCCCTTGGTCAGAAGATTGCAGGCAACTTAAGTGAAGCGGATTTTAAAGGAATCGTAAAACATAGCTGTCCGGGTGCAGGTGCCTGTGGAGGTATGTATACTGCCAATACGATGGCTAGTGCAATAGAAGCATTGGGAATGAGTTTGCCTTTTTCTTCTTCTAATCCTGCATTGAGCAAAGAAAAACAAGCTGAATGTGATGCAATAGGAAAGGCAATTAAAATATTGCTGGAGAAAGATATTAAACCAAAAGATATCATGACCCGTAAAGCATTTGAAAATGCAATTACCGTGGTGATGGTATTAGGTGGAAGTACTAATGCTGTACTTCATTTAATAGCGATGGCTAAGAGTGTAGGTGTACCATTGACTCAAGATGACTTTCAGGCTATAAGTGATAGAGTTCCCGTGCTATCAGATTTTAAACCATCGGGTAAATACCTGATGGAAGATTTACATAAGGTAGGTGGTGTTCCTGCGGTGATGAAATATTTATTGAGCAAAGGAATGCTACATGGCGACTGTCTGACTGTTACAGGAAAGACAGTAGCAGAGAATTTAGCGTCTGCGCCAGATCTGGATTTTGAAAAACAACAGATTGTTCATCCATTAGAAAATCCATTAAAAGTTACTGGTCATTTACAGGTACTTTATGGTAATCTTGCCGAAGGGGGAAGCGTAGCAAAGATCAGCGGAAAAGAAGGAGAGAAATTTGAAGGGACAGCCAGAGTATTTGATGGCGAAAAAGATTTGATTGCAGGCATACAGTCAGGCAAAGTAAATGCTGGCGATGTAGTAGTAATAAGATATATAGGTCCACGTGGCGCTCCGGGTATGCCAGAGATGCTGAAACCAACTGGTGCTATAATTGGTGCTGGTTTGGGTAAAAGTGTAGCACTGATAACCGATGGTAGATTTAGTGGCGGTACACATGGTTTTGTAGTAGGACATATTACGCCGGAAGCATTTGATGGAGGATTGATAGGACTGGTAGAAGACAATGATATAATTGTGATTGATGCGGTAAATAATACCCTCAATCTTAAAGTAAGTGAAGAGATTATTAAAGAAAGAAAATCTAAGTGGCAGCAACCCGCTTTGAAAGCAACAAGTGGTGTATTGTATAAGTATGCCAAACTAGTGAAAACAGCCGCAGAAGGTTGTGTAACCGACGAATAAAATCTAAAATAATAATTGTCATTCATTTGACAGCAACAATATATTGGCTGGATAATTAAAATTGAGCAAATGATTACCACAGAAGCAACCGAAGATAAAGCAGCAGCAGCGGCGAAGGTTACTATTAATATTACTGGCAGCGAAGCCGTATTAAAGGCTTTGATAACAGAGGATGTCAAAACTATTTTTGGATATCCTGGTGGTGCTATTATGCCAATCTATGATGCTTTATATGATTACAATGATCGTCTGAAACATATTCTTGTACGCCATGAACAAGGTGCTATTCATGCTGCACAGGGATTTGCCCGAAGCAGTGGCGAAGTGGGTATTGTATTTGCTACCAGCGGTCCGGGTGCTACTAATTTAGTTACTGGTCTGGCAGATGCAATGATTGATAGTACTCCATTGGTATGTATTACGGGGCAGGTATTTGCGCATCTGTTAGGTTCTGATGCTTTTCAGGAAACAGACATCATCAATATCACAACGCCTGTTACCAAATGGAATTATCAGATAACCGATCCTTCAGAAATTCCTTCAGTACTTGCTAAAGCATTTTATATAGCAAAGACGGGTAGACCTGGTCCAGTGTTAATAGATATTACCAAGAATGCACAGCTTCAGAAATTTGATTACGAAGGCTACACTAAGTGCGATCATATTAGAAGCTATCGACCAAAACCTATTATCAGAAAGGAACCAATAATAGAAGCTGCTTCTCTGATAAATGCAGCTAAAAAACCATTTGTAATTTTTGGACAGGGTGTAATACTGGGTAGCGCAGAAAATGAGTTCAAAGCCTTTATAGAAAAGGGCGGATTCCCGGCTGCATGGACTATCCTTGGTATGAGCGCAATTCCTACCGATCATCCTCTGGCGGTGGGTATGCTGGGTATGCATGGGAATTATGCACCTAATGTATTTACCAATGATTGCGACGTGTTGATTGCTATTGGAATGCGTTTTGATGATAGAGTAACCGGTAGATTAGATAAGTATGCTAAGCAAGCAAAAATTATACATCTCGACATTGATCCTTCTGAGATAGATAAGAATGTAAAGACTGAAATTTCTATATGGGGAGATTGTAAAGAGACATTGCCTTTACTAACTAAGCTAATAGAAGAAAAACAGCATACTGAATGGCTGAATGAATTTAGAAAGCTCGAAGCCAAAGAAGTAGAAGTAGTTATTAATGATGAGCTGAATCCTACTACTGAAAAGTTGAGCATGGGTGAAGTTATCAAGACCATTAATGAGATAACTAAAGGAGATGCAATACTGGTAACAGATGTAGGACAACATCAGATGATTACCTGTCGTTATGCCAAATATTCTAAAAGCAGAAGTAATATTACCAGTGGTGGTTTAGGTACTATGGGCTTTGCTTTACCCGCAGCAATTGGCGCGAAATTTGGAGCACCCGACAGAACCGTTATAGCTATTATTGGTGATGGTGGTATTCAGATGACGATACAGGAACTGGGCACTATTATGCAGAGTAAGATAAATGTAAAGATTGTTATTCTGAATAATGAGTTTCTTGGCATGGTAAGACAATGGCAACAACTGTTTCATGAAAAGCGATACTCCTTTGTAGATATCACCAGTCCCGATTATGTGCAGGTAGCAAAGGGATACTATATATCTGGGAACAAGATATCGAAGAGAGAAGAATTGATTGATGCAATTACCACTATGTTGAATCATGATGGTTCTTATCTACTGGAGATTATGGTAGGAAAAGAAAACAATGTTTTTCCAATGGTCCCACAAGGTTGTAGCGTGAGTGAAATCAGACTTAAGTAAAGCCCCCATCCCCTAAAGGGGTGTAAGGCAACTGACAATATTTTTTAATTAAAATTCCCCTTAAGGGGATAGGGGTATGAAGCAGGAATATACAATCACCGTTTATACAGAAAATCAGGTAGGGTTACTAAACCGTATCGCTATTATATTTTCCAGAAGGAAGATCAATGTAGAGAGTCTGAATACTTCTCCTACTGAAGTAGAAAGCGTGCATAGATTTACCATTGTAATTGATGAGACTGAAGAGGTTGTAAAGAAGCTATGCCGACAAATAGAAAAGCAGGTGGATGTATTGAAAGCTTACTATAATACGAATGAAGAAATTATCTGGCAGGAGCTTGCTTTGTATAAAGTTCCTACCGATGTTATAGCGGAAGAAGTGAAGGTAGAAAGGCTGCTTCGCGAGCATGGAGCAAGTGCCGTAGTTATTAGAAAAGATTACACGGTTTTTCAAGTATCTGGACATAGAGAGGAGACCGAAAATCTTATTAAAGTTTTAGAGCCTTATGGGTTGATAGAGTTTGTAAGAAGTGCAAGAGTGGCTATCATAAAAGATAGTAATGGCTTCCATGAAAAGCTCAAGGAATTCGAGCACCAGCAACCAAGAGAAGAGGTAATAGAAAACGAATATTTAAATAAAGGTCAAACCATTTTTACAATGTAATCTGTAGGCGGATATTACAGACAAACAATTTTATACTTAATCAATTTATTATTAAATTTAACAAGCAATGGCACAATTAAATTTTGGCGGAACACTAGAAAACGTAGTAACCAGAGAGGAGTTCCCTCTTAGTAAAGCACAGGAAGTTTTAAAGAATGAAACAGTAGCAGTTATTGGCTATGGCGTTCAGGGTCCTGGACAAGCATTGAATCAGAAAGACAACGGTATCAATGTAATTGTTGGACAAAGAAAAAATTCTAAAACCTGGGATAAAGCAATCGCTGATGGTTTTGTACCGGGCGAAACTTTATTCGAAATTGAAGAAGCTTTAGAGAAAGGAACAATCATCTGTTACTTACTTAGTGATGCCGCTCAGATAGCATTGTGGCCAACTGTTCAAAAACATTTAACCCCTGGTAAAGCACTCTATTTCTCTCATGGCTTTGGAATTACTTTCAACGAGCAAACAGGTATTATACCTCCTGCCGATGTAGATGTATTCTTGGTAGCTCCTAAAGGGTCGGGTACTTCTTTAAGAAGAATGTTCTTACAGGGCCGAGGTCTTAATAGTAGTTATGCAATCTATCAGGATGCAACAGGTAAAGCTTTCGAAAGAGTAATAGCTTTAGGAATTGCAGTGGGTAGTGGTTATTTATTTGAAACCAATTTCAAGAAAGAAGTATACAGCGATTTAACCGGTGAAAGAGGTACCTTGATGGGTGCTATTCAGGGAATTTTTGCTGCACAATACGAAGTACTTCGTAGTAATGGTCATACACCTTCCGAGGCTTTCAACGAAACAGTAGAAGAGCTTACCCAAAGCCTTATGCCATTAGTTGCAGAAAACGGAATGGACTGGATGTATGCTAATTGTAGCACTACTGCTCAGAGAGGTGCATTAGATTGGTGGAAAAAATTTAAAGTTGCTACACAACCTGTTTTCGAAGAATTGTACGAGAGTGTTGCTACTGGTAAAGAGTCTCAACGTTCTATCGATTTAAATAGCCAACCAGATTATAGAGAGAAGCTGGAAGTAGAACTAAAAGAACTTCATGATAGCGAAATGTGGCAGGCTGGTAAAACAGTTCGTTCGCTTCGTCCTGAAAATCAAAAATAATTTTATTACATTTGAGATATTGAAGGCATTAAAGCCTTCAATATCTTTTTGTAAAATGAGTACACTAACAAATTACATATTACCAGTCCTTGATATTGAAGGAGCTGCTCAACGTTTAAAAAATGTTGTTTCAAAAACACCATTGCAGTATAGTAGAAATCTATCCAGACAATACAATTGTTCGGTTTATTTAAAGAGAGAAGATCTGCAGGTGGTTCGCTCCTATAAAATTCGTGGGGCATATAATATGATCAGTTCTCTTCCTCCTGAAGTTACAGCTAAAGGGGTGGTTTGTGCCAGTGCAGGAAATCATGCACAGGGCTTTGCACATAGCTGTAAATTATTGGGGATCAAGGGCGTTGTATTTATGCCCATCATTACTCCAAAACAAAAGGTTACTCAAACCAGAATGTTTGGAGAAGATAAAATAGAAATAGTGTTGGTAGGAGATACTTTCGATGATTGTGCAATAGCGGCTAAAAAATATACCGAAGAACATGGGATGGTATTTATACCTCCATTCGACGATTATAAAATTATTGAAGGACAGGGGACAGTTGGTCTGGAAATTTTAGCAGAGGATATTCCACCTATCGATTATATGTTTATCCCTGTTGGTGGTGGTGGTTTATCGGCAGGTGTTGGTTTGTATTTTAATACACATTCTCCTGCTACAAAAATAATTGGCGTAGAGCCTTTAGGTGCTCCGGCTATGTATGAATCGCTGATTGTTGGTCACCCAATTTTATTGGCTAAGATAGATCGTTTTGTAGATGGTGCGGCAGTGAAGAGAGTAGGGAATTTAACCTTCCCTATTTGCGAAGAAGTATTGGAAAAGGTTGCATTAGTACCAGAAGGTAAAGTATGTACTACGATTCTTAAACTGTACAATGAAGATGCTATTGTGGTAGAACCTGCAGGTGCATTATCCATTGCAGTTTTAGATCAGTATAGAGCAGAAATATATGGCAAGACTATTGTATGTGTTGTTAGCGGTAGTAACAATGATATTGATAGAATGCCGGAGATAAAAGAGAAGTCTCTTCAGTATGAAGGATTGAAACATTATTTCCTGATCACATTTGCACAGAGACCAGGTGCATTAAAAGAGTTTACCAATAAGGTACTGGGCAAAGATGATGATATAACAAGATTTGAGTATGTTCAGAAAACCAATAAGGAAAATGCTCCTGCATTGGTCGGAATTGAACTACACAAAAAAGAAGACTACAATAAGTTGATTGAGAGAATGGACAGTTATTCAATCGACTACTTTGAAGTAAATAAAGATGAAAATTTATTTGGTTATCTGGTGTAGTAAAAGGATGTATAAAGCTTTGGTTATTTACTTATAACTTAAGACTTACAACTTATTACTTTCAAAGGATAACTGAATTTAATATAGAGGGAATTGTTTTTATGAGCAGAAAACAGTTCTCAATAGTATAGTCAATTATAACATAACAAACCAAAGATTATGGCAAGCAACAGTGGTTTATATCATCCTTCGTTTGAACATGATTCCTGCGGTATTGGCTTTGTAGCCAGTATCAAGGGAAGAAAGTCGAATCAAAATGTATCCGATGCGTTAACTATTCTCGAGAACATGGAGCATCGCGGAGCCTGTGGTTGTGAAAATAATACCGGCGATGGTGCAGGTATTATGATTCAGATTCCACACGAGTTTTTCTTTGATGAATGTATCCGTTTAGGCGTTCACTTACCTGCCTTTACAAAGTATGGCGTAGGGATGTTATTCTTTCCTAAAGACATTCGTTTGAAAGAAGAGTGCAGAGAAATTTTCAGCAGGTCTGCTGAGAAGTTAGGCTTAGAAATTTTAGCTTACAGAAAGGTACCTGTTAACCCTGCTGATATTGGCCCTACAGCTTTATCGGTAGAACCCGAAATTGAACAGGTATTCGTAGCTTGCCCTGATCATATAAATGATCCGGAAGCTTTCGAAAGAAAACTTTTCGTGCTGAGAAACTATGCTTCTCATACCATTAATAATTCTATTAAAAAAGACGCTATTGGTTTTTATATAGCTTCTTTATCTTATAAGACAGTAGTCTATAAAGGGCAACTTACCAGCTTACAGGTAAGACCCTATTTTCCTGATCTTTCCAATAAAAGATTAGTGAGTGCTTTTGGTTTGGTACACTCTCGTTTTGCTACCAATACCTTCCCTTCCTGGAAGCTTGCACAGCCATTTCGTTATATAGCACACAACGGAGAAATAAATACTTTACAGGGCAATCTTAACTGGCTTAAAGCAAGTGAGAAAAACTTCTTCTCTCCGTATTTTTCTAAAGAGGAAATGGAGATGTTAATTCCTATTGTTACTGGTGGTCAATCCGATTCTGCTTGCCTCGACAATATGATAGAGCTACTTACCCTTTGTGGCAGAAGCTTACCGCATGTATTGATGATGCTGATACCCGAAGCGTGGGATGGAAACGATCAGATGGATCCTATCAAAAAAGCATTCTATCAGTTTCATGCAGTCTTGATGGAGCCTTGGGATGGTCCGGCCTCTATCTCTTTCACCGATGGTAAAATTATTGGTGCTATGCTGGATAGAAATGGTCTTCGCCCTTCCCGCTATTGTGTTACTAAAGATGATCGCGTAATCATGGCTTCGGAAACGGGAGCGCTACCGATTGATCAGTCGATGATTATCGAGAAAGGTAGACTTCAACCGGGCAAAATGTTTGTGGTAGATATGGAACAGGGAATCATTATCAGCGATGATGATCTGAAGGAAAAAATCTGTACACAAAAGCCATATGCCGAGTGGTTGAATAAGTATAAAATCAGACTCGAAGAATTGCCTGCTCCTAGAGTAAGCTTTACGCATCTGGAACACGATCAGATATTTAAATATCATAAAGCCTTTGGTTATTCTACAGAAGACCTTGATAATATTATTACCCCAATGGCAATGGATGGTAAAGAGCCAATTGGTTCTATGGGTACTGATACGCCTTTGGCAGTATTAAGCAATCAGCCACAGCATCTCAGTGCTTATTTCAAGCAGTTATTTGCACAGGTTACCAATCCGCCTATCGATCCTATCAGGGAACGACTGGTGATGAGCCTGGCAACATTTGCTGGTGGTAATGGAAATTTGCTGCAGGAGAATCCATTGGATTGTCACTGTGTAGAGCTGAAACAACCTATTCTGAATAATGAGGAACTGGAGAAAATAAGAAGCATTGATACCGGTATTTTTCAAGCAAAAACTTTGCAGATATATTTCCGTGCCGATGGCAAACCCGACTCTTTACAAAAAGCGTTGGATCGTATCTGTCGTTATGCTGTAGATGCTGTGGAAGATGGATTTGAAGTAATTATTCTGAGCGATAGAGCTATCGATAGCGATCATGCTGCTATACCTTCTTTGCTGGCTACATCTGCTGTTCACCACCATCTTATCCGTAAAGGATACAGAGGTCAGGTGGGTATCATTATTGAGGCTGGCGATGTATGGGAAGTGCATCATTTCGCTTGCCTTATTGGCTTTGGTGCTACTGCTATCAATCCATATCTGGCATTGTCTTCTATCAGAGATTTAAGAATTGTAAATAACCTCGATAAACAAATAGATCCTGAAATTCTTCGCAAGAATTATATCAAGGCTGTTTGCGATGGTTTATTAAAAGTATTCTCTAAAATGGGTATCTCTACCCTACAGTCTTATCAGGGTGCACAGATATTTGAGATACTTGGTTTAAATAAAAAGGTGGTAGATAAATACTTCACCGGTGCTACTTCCAGAATAGAAGGAATGGGGCTGGATGAGATTGCTAAAGAAGCCCTTGCCAAGCATCATATTGCTTTCAGCAAAACGGCTATTCCGGTGGAACGTTTACCTGCTGGGGGCTTGTATCAGTGGAAGAGAAAAGGGGAAGAACATCTGTTCAATCCACAGACCATTCATTTGTTGCAGCATGCTACTAAAATGAATGATTATGCAACCTTCAAAAAGTATTCTAAAACCGTAAATGATCAGAGTGAGAAAGCTTGTACACTTCGTAGCTTACTTGATTTTAAAAAGGACAGAGCATCTATTTCTATTGAGGAAGTAGAGCCTGCCGAAAGTATCTTCAAACGCTTTGCTACCGGGGCTATGAGCTTTGGTTCTATCTCTCACGAAGCACATAGTACTTTGGCTATTGCTATGAATAGAATAGGGGCAAAGAGTAATACCGGAGAAGGGGGTGAAGATGAATTACGTTTCGAAAAAATGGCTAATGGGGATAGCATGCGTAGTGCTATTAAACAGGTGGCTTCTGCTCGTTTTGGGGTAACTAGTTTATACCTTACCGAAGCAGATGAAATTCAAATAAAAATGGCACAGGGTGCTAAGCCTGGCGAAGGAGGTCAGTTGCCGGGTGATAAGGTAGATGAATGGATTGGTAAAGTTCGTCATTCTACTCCAGGTGTTGGATTAATTTCTCCACCGCCTCACCACGATATTTATTCTATCGAAGATTTAGCGCAGCTGATTTATGATTTAAAAAATGCCAATAGAAAAGCAAGAATCAGTGTGAAGCTGGTATCCAAAGCGGGTGTAGGTACTATTGCTGCAGGGGTAACAAAAGCTAAGGCCGATGTAGTGTTGATTGCAGGCTTCGATGGTGGTACGGGTGCTTCTCCTTTAAGCTCTATCAAACATGCTGGGCTTCCTTGGGAATTAGGACTTGCCGAAACCCATCAGACACTGGTGATGAATAAACTACGAAGCCGTGTAGTAGTGCAGGCCGATGGTCAAATGAAGACGGGCAGGGATATCGCTATCGCTACTTTGTTAGGGGCCGAAGAATGGGGTGTGGCTACTGCTGCCCTTATAGTAGAAGGCTGTATTATGATGCGCAAATGCCACATGAATACTTGTCCTGTTGGGGTGGCTACACAGGATCCTGAATTGAGAAAGAGATTCACCGGTGATCCGGAACATGTAGTTAATTTCTTTCGCTTTATGGTGCAGGAGTTAAGAGAGATTATGGCCGAACTGGGCTTCCGTACTATCAATGAAATGGTGGGACAATCACAGGCTTTACAGGTGAGAGAAAATATAACTCATTGGAAATATAGTAAGCTCGATCTTTCGCCGATATTATATAAGGAACAGACTTCTGCGCATACCGGTTTATATAAGCAGGAAGAGCAGGATCATGGTTTGGCCGATGTGCTGGATTGGAAATTACTCGAAGCTGCTAAACCTGCATTGGAGTCGCAACAAAAAGTAAAAGCTTCTTTTGACATTAAGAATACCGACCGGACTGTTGGGACTATTTTATCGAATGAATTAACCAAGATATATAGAAGCAAAGGCTTACCAGAAGATACTATCCAGTACAAGTTTAAAGGTACTGCCGGACAAAGCTTTGGTGCATTTATCAATAAGGGTATTACCCTCGAGATAGAAGGCGATGCCAACGATTATTTCGGTAAAGGATTAAGCGGTGGCAAGTTGATTATCTACCCTGCTAAGGAAGCAACATTTGTGGCGGAAAAGAATAGTGTAATTGGGAATGTGGCTTTCTATGGTGCTACTAGTGGCGAGGCATATATCCGAGGCAAAGCGGGCGAACGTTTTGCGGTTCGTAATAGTGGTGCATCTGCTGTAGTAGAAGGGGTGGGCGATCATGGTTGCGAGTATATGACTGGAGGTAAAGTAGTGATACTTGGTGGTACAGGCAGAAACTTTGCTGCAGGTATGAGTGGTGGTATCGCTTACTTATACGATGTAAACGAAAGGATCTCTACCAAGTGCAATATGGAGATGATAGACCTTGATGATGTAACAGAAGAAGATGCTATTGAATTGAAAACAATGATTCAGAAGCATTACGATTATACCAGTAGTACGGTAGCAAGATTTATTCTCAATGATTTTGATAATCAGGTACAGCACTTTGTAAAAGTGTTTCCTAAAGAGTATAAGAAAGTACTGTTGAAGAAAAAGATAAACGCATAATCAATTAGCAATTTCTTTGATTAGCTGATTGTCAAATCCGCTAATTCGTTAATCCCCTAATTCGTTAATTAATTAAAAAGCAAAGCAAATGGGCAAACCAACCGGATTTAAAGAATATACCAGAGAGCTTCCTTCCAAATCACCTGTGGAAGAAAGAATAAAAGGCTATCATGAATTTGTAAATAACTATACCGATGAGCAGCTGAACAAACAGTCTGCACGATGCATGAATTGTGGCGTGCCATTCTGCCACAGTGGCTGTCCTTTAGGCAATGTAATTCCCGAGTTCAACGATGCTGTATACAACAAAGACTGGAGCGAAGCGTACCACATATTGTCTTCTACCAACAACTTCCCCGAGTTCACCGGACGCATATGTCCTGCACCTTGCGAGAGTGCTTGTGTGTTGGGTATCAATCAGCCGCCAGTAGCTATCGAAGAGATAGAAAAACATATCATCGAAATCGCTTTTAGTAAAGGCATTATCAAGCCAAGAATTCCGAATATAAGAACGGGCAAAAAAGTAGCCATTATCGGTTCCGGTCCCGCCGGTTTAGCAGCAGCAGCGCAGCTGAATTTCGTAGGACATAGCGTTACTGTATTCGAACGCGATGCTGCACCAGGTGGCTTATTACGCTATGGTATCCCCGATTTTAAATTAGAGAAAAATGTTATCGACCGTCGTATAAAACTGATGGAAGAAGAAGGCATTGTATTCAAGTGTCATGCCAATGTGGGCGTTAATATTAGCATCAACGATTTACTTCGCGAGTACAATGCTATCGTATTGGCAGGAGGCTCCACTACTCCTAGAGATTTGCCTGTTCCTGGCCGGGAATTAAAAGGCGTTTATTATGCCATGCAGTTCCTCAAACAACAGAATAAAAGAGTAGCTAGACAGGATCCACTGGCATATGCAGCTATCGAGAGCAATATATTTTCCGAAGAGCTTTTAGCTACCAATAAAGATGTGATTGTAATAGGTGGTGGCGATACTGGTAGCGACTGTGTAGGTACCAGCAATCGTCAGGGTGCTAAGTCTGTTACGCAGTTCGAATTATTGCCAAAGCCATCTGCCGAAAGAACGCCGTTTATGCCTTGGCCTACTTACCCAATGATACTTAAAACAACCACTTCTCACGAGGAAGGTGCTACACGTTACTGGGCCATTGCTACTAAGGAATTTATAGGCGATGAAAATGGTCAGCTAAAGGCACTAAAAGTGGTAGAACTGGATTGGACAATCTCTGCTGAAGGAAGGGCTACACACTTCACTGAAAAGCCAGGAAGTGAAAGAGAAATTCCTTGCCAGTTAGCCCTGCTAGCAATGGGCTTCTTGCATCCGCAGAAAGAAGGTTTATTGCAGGAACTTGGCGTCGAGCTGGATGAACGAGGCAATGTAAAAGCAACGGAAAAAGAATATAAAACTAATATCACTAAAATCTTTACGGCAGGAGATATGCGCCGCGGTCAAAGTCTGGTAGTATGGGCCATCAGCGAAGGTCGTGAATGTGCACGCAAAGTAGACGAGTTCCTAAGCAACGGCCATTCTGTATTAGAAACCAAAGATGCCTCTTTAATTAGTGGAATGATAGTATAGAACTATATTAATTACAAACAATAAAACAAAAGAGCAGTTTGAGAATTTTCAAACTGCTCTTTTGTTTTATAACCACTATTGTAAATATATTTTATTTGCTTTTTATTTTATATGTAGCGTCTTACAAAAATTAAGTTCTTCCTCTAAAGATAAAACTAAATGAATATTTTGCTCTTTAATCTCCTCCAAATTTTTTGCCTGACAGCCACCCACCACAAATTGAATACCTTTATTATCGGTGGTTATTTGCTTAAACAGTTGCTTTGTATTTTTTAAATGTAGCGAAGAAGTCAACACACTAAAAATCATATCTGGTTCATACACATTTATTACTTTTTGTACATCCGAATTAGGAAGGTTTGCTCCTAAATAAATTATATGATGATTATTGACTTTAAGTAGATAAGAATAAAAAAGAAATGCAAGCTCATGCAACTCATGCTGCGGCAAAAACATCATTATCTTCTTAGTATCAGCCTTATATTGTGTGGTCTGCCCATCAATAGCAACTATTATCTTCTGACGGATTAGATTTGAAATAAAATGTTCCTGAGCAGGGTTTATATTTCCTGTTAACCATAATAAGCCAATCTTTTCAAGGAATGGATAAATAATATCAAGTACTACCGATTGAAAACCAAATCTAAGAATAGATGTATTAATGATTTTCTCGAAACCTATTTCATCAAATTCAATCATGCTTTTAGTAAGCTGATCTACTACTATCTCATGATTATAATGTGTAGTCTCTAGTTCATTTACTTTCTCAAGTAGTTCATCATCAGAAAGTAAGGCAATCTTGGATATTTTTAATCCATTCTTGTTCAACAACGAGATATTTATAATCTGCTTTAATTCCTTATCGGAATAGAATCTGATTTTTGTATCAGTTCTTTCAGGTTTTAAAATATCGTAACGCTGTTCCCAGATCCTGATAGTATGTTGTTTTATACCACTAAGTCTTGATAAATCTGTAATTGAATATTTTATATTTCCCAATGCATTCATGTTTAAAATAACAAAAGAAAGAAAAAAAAGTTTTTGTCTAACATTTTAATGTTAAATATCAAACATTTATTTTGCAGGTATATTATTTTGTTTATGTTTGCACTTCATAACTTTAAACAATATGGGAGTAGCAATCGACAATTTTCAGTGGGATGTAATTAATTTATCAGATACAATGCGCCCTTTTGCATATTCTCTTACCAAGGATATGGAAGATGCAAAAGACCTTATTCAGGAAACGGTATACAAAGCATTGAAGTACAAGGACAAGTTTGCAACAGGTACAAATGTGAAAGCATGGATGTTTATCATCATGAAAAACATTTTTATCAATAACTACAGAAAAAAATCTACACAAAATGTAGTAAACGATTCCAGCGATAATCAATACTTATTAAACTCTACCAGCCAGACGGTGAGCAATGATGGCTATAATAGATTAATGAGAAAAGATATTGATAAGGCTATCAATGATTTGAACAGAGATATTAAAACACCCTTTTTATTACATTACGAAGGTTTTAAATATCAGGAGATTGCCGAGGAATTAGCTTTACCATTAGGAACAGTAAAGAGTAGAATATTTATAGCCAGAAAAGCATTGAAGGAAAGTTTAAGTGTATATGCTAATTAAGCATTTCAAAACGAACAATCTAAAATAAAGGTCTGAATATATCAGGCCTTTATTTTTTTTCTAAACCATTCATACAGAGAAACATTACACAAGAACAAAAGAAGATTATAAACGGTATCCTCTACTGGTATAGTAATTAACCTTATAGAAAGGTTTTCGTAATTATTGTACAATACTATTGGTATTGAAGTTAATAGGCCATTCACTATGAAGAATGGAATTAAACCAAAAGCATAAATTATCCAGAACCTATTCCAGTTAATTCTTTTCCCATAAGGTATAAGTGTAAGGATTGCTAATAAAATTCCTGTTACTATAAACGTAAATCCTGTATACCATTTATGAATATTAATTAGTCCAACTACCAGTATTATAGCAGCTACTATAGCGCTCGCATACCGTATGTTTCTATCAGATTCAACAAAGTTCTTAAAGTACCTTGCCGAGCAGTGATACATAAACATTAAACAGTAGGGAATAAATAAAAAGAAAATTATTTCTTCTATTGGAAGATGCCCAAGATAAACGCCAGTTGTGTACCTTGGATTAAAGCTCCACACATCCATCTTGGTAAACCATTCGTCCCATACTATAAATACTAAGGCAGTAAGAAATAATGCTTTGAATATTGCCTTCCATTCTTTATAAAAACGAATAGATGGATGAAAAGAAAATAGAAATGGAAAGAATAAACAGGCAATATCTATTATCAGATAATAAAAGTGTTCTTGAAGCATAATAATAAAATTATTTTCTCAAAGCTTCCTTCCAGTATTTCAAAGGGAAGAACAACATTCCAAAAGATTCGCCATGATGTTTACCCAGATGTTTATGGTGCATTTTATGAGCTCTTCTAACAGCCCTTAAATAACGGCTATTGCTATTGCGAAATATCTTAAACCGTTGATGTATAAATATATCATGCACCAGAAAATAGCATAAGCCATAAGCCGCTATACCCGAAGCTAATGCTACTAAAACATAATTATGATAAAGTGCTCCAAAAAGGAAACAAAGGAAACTGGGAATAGAGAATATCAGAAAGAAGCTATCATTCTTTTCAAGAAAAGTATCTTCTCCTTTCAGGTGATGATCTTCGTGAAGGAACCATAGTAACCCATGCATTAAATAACGGTGAGCCAGCCATGCAACGGCTTCCATAGAAAAAAATGTAGCTAAAAAAACAAATACAATAAGTACCATATAGTTAATTCTTTACAATGAAAAGTGTTGTTCTAAACGAGGCATAATTAACTTAAACCATACCGTAAATTGTTCAGGTTGTAAATGAAGCATATTTTTTATTTCCGCTAACGAAAAATATTTCCAGTCGCTTACCTCCTCTTTATTAATAGCAGGTTCCCCATCGAAATGCGCCAGTAAAACATGGTCAAGTTCATGTTCTGTCAGGTTGTTTTCCAAGGCAGCTTTATACTCGAAAGAAAAGATATTGGTAAGGTTGGATACACAGATACCTAACTCTTCTTTCACCCTTCTTACAGCCGCTTCCTGAATGCTTTCGTTCGGCGTAGGATGACTACAACAAGCATTGCTCCACAGTCCGGCACTATGGTACTTATGACTAGCTCTTTGCTGCAGCAATAACTGTTTGTTTTTATTGATAATAAAAACAGAAAAGGCACGATGTAATCTACCTTCCTGATGAGCCTGTAGTTTCTCCATGGTCCCTACCGGTTCATCTTTTTCGTTCACTAATATTACTTCTGTCATAATTGTTTTTATTATGCTATTCTGTGTAATTTATATCTGAAAAATGATTCAAATACAATGAATAATTTATTATAATCTGGTATCCTTACTCTTTCGTTTTTAATCACCCTGGTAGGTAGCTTTTTAATCTTATTAAATAAGGAATAATAGTATTTATAAGCCACATACACGCCAAGTCTGCTGGTAAGAGGGAGCTTTACAATACCCTCCAGTCCTTCTTTAAAATCCTTCGCTATATCCTGAATAATCTGAGCCTTGCTTTCATCATTCAGATTATTGAAATCAATACCTGGAAAATAAGTTCTGTTTAGCAAATGATAGTCTTCATTTAAATCTCTCAGGAAGTTTATTTTCTGAAAGGCCGAGCCAAGTGCCCTTGCCGGATGTTTCAATCTTTCTATCATTGCTTTATCTCCCTTACAGAATACATTCAAACACATTAGTCCTACCACTTCGGCACTACCATAAATATAGTCGGAATATTCGAGGTACGATTGGTAAGTAGATTTATGCAGATCCATTTCCATGCTCTTAAAGAACGATTCTATTAAGTGATGTTCTACATGGTATTCATTAATCACCAGTTGAAAAGCATTAAGAATAGGATTGATAGAAAACCGTTCTTCAATAGCTCTGTAGGTAGCTACTTTAAACTCTTCCAGCTGAGCTGCTTGATTAATATGCTGAAAGGAATCTACTATCTCATCTGCCAGTCTTACAAACCCATAAATGCCATGAATGGGGGCATGAATAGATGGCTTCAACAAACGTATAGCAGATGCAAACGAAGTGCTGTATCGCTCCGTTAGTATCCTGCTGTTTGTAAAGCAAACATTGTTGTATAGTGTTAGTTTATCCATATTTAGTTCTTGCTTTCTTTCATTACAAATTTTGCTACTACTTCTCCGCTCACCAGGGCCGGAGGCACCCCAGGACCAGGCACGGTTAACTGTCCTGTATAATATAAATTGCTGATCTTCTTACTCTTAATCTGTGGCTTTAAAATACTCGTTTGTTGCAAGGTATTTGCCAGTCCGTAAGCATTACCCTTAAAGGCATTGTAAGTACTTATAAAGTTGCTTACCGAAAAGCTTCTTTTATGTACAATATGGTCTCTTATATCTACTCCATATCGCTCCTGTATTCTTTCCGCCATCTTAAGCAGATATTGCTCTCTTACAATCTCCGTATCATTCGTTAACCCAGCTGCTATTGGTATTAATAAAAATACATTCTCACATCCTTCCGGCGCTACTGAACTATCTGTTTTAGAAGGACAACACATATAAAACAAAGGATCGGTAGGCATGGATGGTTTAGTATATATTTCATCGGAATGTTTATCGAAATCAGCATCAAAAAATAAAGTATGATGAGAGATCGTTTCCGGCAACTTTTTATTCAATCCCAGATAGTATAAAATGCAGGAAGGGGCCATCACCCTGCTGTTCCAGTACTTATCAGAATAGCTTTTATGGTTGTCCGATAACAGCATTTCGGTAAAATGATAATCTGCACCAGATATCACTACATCCGCATTAATATACTGCGTGGTAGTAACTATCGATTCAATCCTATTATCATCTACTACAAACTCCTTTACAGCTTCGTTGTACAAAAAGGTAACGCCCAGTTCTTCCGCTATTCTTTGCATAGCCTTTACCGGCTGATGCATGCCTCCCATTGGATACCATGTACCCAGTTCTATATCGGCATAGTTCATAAGGCTATATAATGCAGGTATTTTTTCGGCAGATGCACCCAGAAACAATACCGGAAATTCCATCAGCAACTGTATTCTTTTATCCTTAAAAAACTTGGCTACATGCTTCTTCATCGAGGTAAATACATCCAGACTCAGCACGCCTTTTGCAAAGTCTTTATTCATAAATTCCAGCACACTCATACCCGGTTTAGTTACCAGATCGTTCATGCCTACATTGTATTTTATGCCAGCCTGTTGTAAGAATATCTCCAGTTGTTTTGCTGCTCCCCTCTCCTGTTGTTCCAGTAAGTTCCCCAATGCTGTGGCGGTAGCAGGTATCTGCCATTCTTCCGCTTTGTTCCATACCACCGTATAGCTGGGATCTAATCTTACCAGCTCGTAAAAGTCTTTGGTAGAATAATTAAACTGATTAAAGAATTTTTCGAATACTTCGGGCATCCAGTACCAGCTGGGGCCCATATCGAATAGAAAGCCGTCGGCAGCATAGGTCTGTGCTCTTCCGCCAGCCATGCTGTTCTTTTCTATTACGGTTACTTTCCAGCCTTCTTTAGCTAAAAAACATGCCGCTGCCATTGAGGAAAATCCTGCTCCAATTATTGCTACCGATTTCATTGTTCGAAAATAACAATACCGTTTGAATATTGTTTAACTTTAATAATATATTTATTAAACAATACTATTTTGTTTAAGTATCAACTCAAATGCAATTGCTGAACTTAATCAACAGCAAACTATAATGCATAAAATAAATATTTACCCAGGCATTATTACTATTTATCTCTCACAGTCTATTGATTGTAATTTTAGTCATTAGTTTTTGTATTACTGTATTTACTATATGCCTCCTTGCCTTTGTGCCCGTGTACCTTGTATTCATTATCACATTATCAAATTATCGAATTATCACATTAGTATTTTGGGCGTTCCGCAAGCGGCCGTTCCAGCCTTTCCTATCTTTCCTACCACTTTTAATTATCATCAATTGTTAAGCAGGTTCAGGGGTGGTAGGAAAGGATATTCCCTGCTGGCACTAACGCAATACAAATACATCAACGCTTCGTAGATACGCCATGCATGGCGTATACTTAACAACAAATTATTTAAAACTTTCAATTATTTACACAAAAAAGCCGAAGCATTCACGACCGATGCTGTTAAGGCATCCCGTTTAAGTCTTCGGCTATATTTTTTACAAATATATACAACTTACATCTCTCTCAATAACCCTACTGCTTTATCCAGATTAATGGCTCCATATTGAGCATCGTTTTCAAATACCATAAAGTAGTGTACTTTCTGATTACTATAAGTCTTATAAAAGTTCCCCAATTTAATTTTCTTCTCCGCATTCAAATGTTCCCCCTTCGTTTCTATCAACACTATTTTGCCACTCTTTGTATACACAATAAAATCAGGATAATGATTAATAAAACCATTCATCTCAAAACCTTTTCTGCTTACATTCCTATGCCAGAAATGAATATTGTCCATTTCTTCCAGCATACCCTTTAGTTTACTCTCCAGATTGTTTACTGCTTCCTCTTTACTGTATAGTCCAAGGTTGCCCGAAGGGGTAGTTCTTATCAGGGTAATACTATTAGGAAATGTAAAAGAATCTCTAGCTTCAATCTGACCTGTCGTTAGCCTCTTTTCAAACTCTTCCTCTGCATGGTTACTCATATACTCCTGTACCTTCTTCTTAAGTTTCTCGGCAAACAATTCAGGGTTTTGTTTTAGTTCAGCTATCTTTTCTGCATCTAAATTTTCTATTACCCTTTTCGTATACAGCTTTAATTCAGGCTGTGTAATGGGTGGCATCTTACCCATTTTGTCTATAAGCTTATTAGCCAGATGTTCTATTTGTTTTTCCTCACTCATAGAATTTATGAATTGTAAAGTAAGTGCTGCTTTCTGTGCCGATAATCTTATTGCCTGTGGTAAATATTCTTTGGCATTCTCTGCTACCAAATCTACTTCTCTATAGTTCAATTGTATATCATCAAAATTTATCTTAGTACTCTCCATCGATAATTTATAACTATCTCTACCATACTTGTCTTTACCAAGCAACCATTCTCTATCTACCAGTATATAATCATCGTTTAGCAAAATACTCTTATGCTCATTAATCCGCATAAACTGTGGTATTGCAATATCTTTCACTACATCTACAAACTTTTCTCTGATGGTAATTGGTTGCATCATTTCATCATTTACAGGTACGGTAAAAAAATCCGATTCATCAAGGTTATTTACTAGGGTATCCAATGTATCCGAAGCTTCATTCGTTCTTCTTTCTATCTCATCTTCTACCTTTAGCATCAATGCTGTATCGGGTTTATACGTTTCATTTACAAGACTAACCAGCGAAGTTTCAGGAACTGTATTTGTAAATAACTCTTCTTGCTTAGTTACTACAGGCGCAATTATCTCTGCTGCTTCTTCCATACTCACTACTACCTTATCCCTTGTATTAAATCTGCTGAATCCTTGTTTATTCAATGCAGAAACAATGGTATCCAATGTTTGCTGAAAATTATCATTACAAGTAAATACATAGCTCGAATTAAGCATTTTATTGTCGTTGCTCGATGTATAGGGCAACCGCAATATCCTACCCAATATTTGTTCTACTTCTATGGCAGTACTTCTATTGGCAATTGTAGCCAGTATATAGGCAAACGGACAATCCCATCCTTCTTTCAATGCATTTACGGTAATAATAAAACGAACCTCACAGGCTTTCGATAATAGGTCTACATTCTTTAAATCTTTATTATCATCTCCTGTTTTAATAGCAATATGAGATTCTTTTATTCCAAAATGTTTTATCAGTTTCTCTTTTAATTTTGGGTAAGTTGTATTGTCTTCATGGCCTTTGCTTTGTGCCTGAAACAAAACAATTGGTCGTATATACTTACCTGTTACAGGTTCTTGTTCAATGGCTATTTTCTCTAAACTCTTTTGCAGATTAATAGCACTTTGTATTACATCACCTACTTCTTTTTGATTATATACTACCACAGGCAATTTTACCATGTTTGCTTTCTTCAAAGCCATACTATCGGTAACTGTTATCAAATTACTATTTACCCTTGGTGTTGCAGTAAGATCCAGAATAAACGAGGGGTTCAAATCCTTTAGCATATCTACACTCAGATTGCTTTCTGCATTATGACTTTCATCTACTATACATACCGGACTTAATTGACGAATAACATTTATTAAACTATTCTCTTCTACACCAACTTTTGCTAGATACAACGATTTGTCTGCACTACCATTAAAGAATGATAACAATGCACCACAATCCTGATAAAGTTTTCTGTCTTCTTTATTCTTAATTCTCAACGATGCATAGCTAAGCACCATGATACTTAGGTTCTCTTTTACAGTAGTAGCATTAAACGACTGTGCGTTCAATAATTCTTCTTTATTATATACTTCAACCTTATGATTAAAATGTTCATTTAGTTTCTGACGGTAAGGATGCGAAGGGTCTTTCAAACACTTCAATGTTTGTTCCAGTATCGAGTTCGATGGTACCAGCCAAACCACCAGTTTATTGCTTGGGTTTACATAATTAAATATCGGCAATATAGCATTGCAGGATATAAATGTTTTACCACCACCCGTCGGTACTTTTATACATACATGTGGCGTATTAGGAATAGTAAACTTATAAGGAGGCATCCCATTAAAATCACCCATAGATACTGGAAACCCTTTATTCATCCAGTGTTGCTCGTAAGCAGTAGCAATATTATTTTCCGCTCTCAGATAATCCAGAAAATTCTCCAGATCCTTTATAATATCTTGTTGGTATTTCTTTAATTCCATTTTATAAATAGTTATCTACGGCCGTTTATTTTTAATTATTAATTTTTAATTCTTAATTAAAGTCGACTTATATCCCTAGGTATTTTCTTGAAAATAATATTATGTTTCTGCATCAGTTTTTCAGGCAGCAAACACATATCAGCGTATATAATATATTGTTCACATACTTCTTTTATATTCATAAGGTAAGCATCATCCAGTGTAGTAGTTTCATGGGGTTTATAATTAAAATATATACCCGTATAAATATGCTTTCCTAAGTAGCCTTCTACTGTAGCAGTATTGGAAAATGGCGTTCTTGTTTCGGTGTACCATATATATTCATGTACCTTGTGTAATCCCAGTTTATCATTCAAATTACCCTCTTCATCCAGCACTGTTTCTCCAATAGTATAAAAGTCAAAACTACCTCCTGTACCTTCCGTTTCTCCATATCCTTTTATTACACGCTTTACCCTTTCTGAAGTAATGGTTTCTGCATAATCTTCCATCTCTACAAGGATAAATTTCCTATTTCCACCATCTTGTTTATTTAAATTTAATACCGCTTGTGCTGTTGTCCCACTTCCAGCAAAGCTGTCAAGTATAATTGAATCCTTATTGCTTGATAGTTCTAAAATTTTAGAAATTAGCTTAATAGGTTTTGGAGTATCAATAACTTTATTTTTAAATATAGATTTTAAATCAATTTGAGCTTTTTTGTTTCCCTCAATATTATGCCAAAGATTACTTGCCTGTTTTGTCCTTCCTTCAAGATAGAACTTCATATATGGATGAAATGTATTTGAAGAATTTTTCTTCCATTCTATTCTATTACATTCAATTAGTTCAAAAAACGTTTTTTCTGCTACTCTCCATCTACTATCATAACCACTTGGTCCTTTGGGGTATACCAATTCACCACTTGGACTTTTTACACCATAATACATATTCTCCCTATCTTCTTTTCTATCTTCACCACCTGTTTTTCTTAATGTTCTAGTTAAGTATCTGCCATGCTCATCTGACTGATTGTATATTTTTTCATCCTGTTCTGAAAATGATAATCCTTGAAATTCAAAAGTTAAACTTTTGGAATAAACAATTATATAATCTATTTCATTTGCTAACCTTGAATTTCCTTGTCCAGTAGGTGTTCCAGTAGCTCTTGAAATTTTACCTCTAAAATTTCCGCCTCCAAATATTTCATCACAAATCAATTTTAAATTTGCCTGTTCATTATCATCAATACTTATAAATATCGCTCCATCATCAGCCAATAATTTATGCAATAGTTTTAGTCGGGGATACATCATACAAAGCCACTTATCGTGTCGGCTCAAATCTTCTCCTTCCTTTCCTACCACTGTATGCAACCACTTCTTTATTTTGGGGTCATTTACATTATCATTATATACCCACCCTTCGTTGCCAGTATTGTAGGGTGGATCAATATAAATACATTTAATCCTGCCCTCATACTCAGGTAGCGATGCTTTTAAAGCCTCCAGATTATCGCCGTGAATTATTTTGTTTCCACTATTTGTTTCGGTGGTAGTTGCTGTACCGTTATCAAATCCGTAGCTATGTTCCAGTACCTTAAACGGTACATCCAGGTGGTGGTTTATTACTTTATCTTTTCCTATCCAGTTCAGTATCGGCATTACCTTTAACTATTAAGCCGCAGGTACTTCTTGGCAGTTAATATTGGTGCAAAAAAGGGGCGTGTACCTCTGCATAATCTTCTTTTCCTCACAGGTATCGCCAGACACCCACACAGAATTGAAAACAGCAAAGGACACGCCTTGACGGCGCATCCCTAAACTGCCTCTCTCTGTGTTTTAAAACTGGCGATTTTATGAGGAGAGAAACATTTAGCAACGCTAATGTTATTATATGTCTATTCTATTTCTTTTTATATCATACTGTCATTTCATTTTTAATAATTTGTATTAGCGCCTACTTAAAACGGTCAACTTAATACTTAAAACCATTTATATAAGCTTCAAAAATAAGTGGAAAGCGTTACTTTATTACAGATTTACATTTACAAAATTCGTATAGTTAGGCTCAAAATCAATTGTTCTTTCTTAAAACCACACACATTCAATCGCAAATCGTACATATTCCTCAAACATGCACTCTTGCTTCAAACCCTGCCGGCACCGCTCTTTTCCATACCGCTTTCAATATGTTGCTTGCCGTTATCTATCCGCACCTTGCCTGCAGTCATATTTCCCTAACCGTTGTTCATCTGTTACCTGCCGGCAACCGTTTTACCCTTGCCTACATCAATAAGTTGCTTACCGTTGTCCATCCACACTCGTCTACTATCGTTTTACCCTTGCCGATATTCATCTGCAACCAACCGGCATTCGTTTTACACATGTCGCAGACCATAAATAGCATC
>CAIVPM010000318.1 GCA_903907815.1 uncultured Chitinophagaceae bacterium
ATCATACTCATATTAACCTTTATTCTTATCAAAAGCATCTCGATGCAAGCGCAAAATTGTGCCATAAAGTGTCAGGAGTATAACCCTTCCAACAAGTCTAAACAAAAAGGAGTTCCGTTTTCTTTAGTATTTAAAGTTGGCAAAAAAGAAGTATCTCTTGCTTCAAACCAGGAAGGAGTATTAATAATCAACAAATCGGTTTACGACAAAATGAAGTCAAGTATTATCCACTCATTTATGTTTTTAAACCCTGCCGACCACGAATATTATGGTACGCCCTATCAGCTATATAATAAGAAAAAGAAACTATCCGACATCTGTGGGCTTACACTTACTGTTGATAGGATCTGGTAATTATACCAGCTTTCTCTTCAGATAACTTAATACCATCCTTATCTCTCCATAGGAATATTCATCACCAAGTTTAGCTTTTATAGGTGTTAACCCCACTTCACCCAATTCAATATGAGCATCTGAAATTACTTTTTGTTTATCTTCCCCTACAAACAGATTAATATCCAGTTCACCAGATTCAATATACCTTGCTAAATGACTTTCAATAGTAGTTATTGCAAGGTTTCTTTCAATGGCAATCTCTTCTACTGTTTTACCGCCCTTGTACATTTCAAAAGTTTCTTTAAAAGTCTCCCCTTTAGGTTTATGTTCATGGGACTTAGGTAGCGTTTTGGTAACAGCAACAGTAGTATCTTGCTTTTCAATAAATGATTTCCCCGTATACAACAAGGTTTGATTATAGGTAAGTTGCTCTATTTGTTCTATTTTCTTCTTCCACTTTTCTTCTGTAGTATGTAGGAAAGCTAGGTATGCCTTTACCTTCTTTTGTTTGCTTACTGCTTCAATGTGCTTTTGCAGAGGCTTAATCAAATTCTCTAAGATAAACTCACAATAATAAGGTATGGCCCTCTGAACCAGATCGCTCAGCATAGCACCATCTTCCTTTTGCAAGGCATATTGTATTTTGGGAACAAACTTTACGCCTGTATCATAAAGCGTTTTGTTCTTTACATCCAGATCTCTGATTAGTATAATAGCCTGATCCTTGTTCTCAATTGATTTTTCTGCCAGTAAGTCCATCAGATCATCTGTTGTACGCAACATCTTAGTCCAGTCGAATACTTTCATCAAAACTATGTTCTGATAGATGCCCATCTCCTTCTTCAAGAGTGGCAATAGAGAATCATTATCTGTCTGTAGACTTTCAAAACGAATAATCCTTTCATCAGTAGTAATAGCTGTTTTATTAATACGGGATAACAGTATCACCCCATCCATATTAGTACACCTACTTAGTGCAACATATACCTGTCCTGCGGCAAAAGAATCGCCTGCATCTATTACTACCTTATCAAAAGTTAACCCCTGACTCTTATGTATGGTAATTGCCCATGCCAGTCTTAAAGGATAATGTTTAAAGGTTCCTACCACATCCTCTTCAATCTTTTCAGAATCATTATCCAGCACAAAACGAACCTTCTTCCATTCCTCTTTTACAATCTTTAATTCTGTGCTTTCTTCTTTACAAACCACGGTAATAGTATCGTCCTCTCCTATTTCCGTAATAGTGGCTATCTTTCCATTATAATATCTTTTCTCCAGACTACTATCATTCTTAATAAACATTACCTGCGCTCCTACTTTCAGCGTTAGCGTCATATCAACGGGATACTCTCTTTCTTCAAACTCACCCCATACTTCTCCTTTCAGTTTAAAGGTTTCTCCCTCCAGTCTTTGCAGCGCATCCTGATTTATTTCGGTAGCCTTATTATTATGCGTAGTCAGTACAATATCATTGGTTTTCTTATAATCAAACCAGGGTTGATATAGTGTATGCAGCTTATGTATATCCTCCTGCTCTATCTTATTGTTCCTGATTTTATTCAGTAGATTAATAAAGTTGGTTTCACTCTGACGATAAATTTTTCTAAGCTCAATATATACAGGTACATTATCCTTCAATACCCTGGCACTAAAGAAAAATGGAGAGTCATAATAATTGCTCAACAGATCCCATTCTCTTACTACGGGAGGTAGCTGAAACATATCTCCTATAAATACTACCTGAACACCACCAAATGGAGTATGAGGCATCCTTCTATGGTGTCTTAAAACAGCATCAATACAATCCAGATAATCGCAGCGAAGCATACTCACCTCATCTATGATTAATAATTCCAGTTCCTGATAAAGATTAATCTTAGCCTTATTAAACCGTACTGTCTGAAAAAAAGAATGTACGTCTACATAACTGTTTCCCGAGGCACCGAAGCCAGTTTTCTCTGGAACAAATGGAAGAAAGGGCAACTGAAAAAAGGAGTGCATAGTAATACCGCCAGCGTTAATTGCAGCTACGCCCGTAGGTGCTACAATCACAGTATTCTTTTGCGTCTTTTCCTTAATGTATTGTAGAAAAGTAGTTTTGCCTGTACCCGCTTTTCCAGTAACAAATATGTTGCTGGAAGTATGCAAAACAAAGTCTGCAGCCAGTTGAAAGTCTGCATTAATTTCCGGTTGAATCATTGGGTTGTTTTTAGCTACAAGCTATTTTATCAACCCTCAAACCATGACGGCCACCTTCGAAGGCAGTAGTCAGAAAATTATCAATCATTTCTATTGCCAGATGAACTGCTACAAATCTTGCAGGTATACAAATTACATTGGCATTATTGTGAAGTCTTATCAGTTTAGCTACATCGTTTTCCCAGGCCAGACCAGCACGTACCTGCTGATGTTTATTAGCAGTAATGGCAACCCCATTTGCACTTCCACAAAATAAGATTCCACAGCAGCTCTCGCCAGTTTCAACACTCGTTGCTACTAAATGAGCAAAATCGGGATAGTCAACAGAAGCCATAGAATGAGTACCTTTATCTATTACAGTATATCCCTTTTGTTCCAGATAATATTTAGTTGCTTCCTTGTATTCAAAACCCGCATGATCACTACCCATTGCTATAGGTTTTGTAAAATCAAATGTGTCCATAGTGTTATAATTATACTTGTTATACTTTCAAAATCTATTGATCCTGAAAGTTGCCAAATTTACTATATTATTACTTCTCAATAATAAAGCCTTTAAAATTCAGGATATATGAATATATTTGGAAAAATAAAAGCTGACTAATATGTCTACAATTACAATAAAGATCGAAGACGAATTAAAGAATAAGATTGAAGAAAAAGCAAGGGCAGCTAATGAAGATTCAAACGCGTTAATTGTAAAGGCAATTGAAAAGTATTTGGCCTTAGAAAAAGTCGATTCTATACGAAATCAACTACAATCATTGTTCAATTCCAAGGGATATAATTCTGACAATGATATATACAATACGATATCATGAAAATTATATTAGATACTAATGTTTTAATTTCAGCATTTGTATTTAGAGGTAAGGCAGCATTAGTATTCGACCATTGTATGGCTTACGAAGAAATTATAATCTCCAACTGGATTTTAAACGAACTTACAGATAAACTTAGGAATAAATTCAATGTCCCAGAACACACAATATCAGAAATAGAACAACTCTTAAAATCTTCTTCAACTCTTGCTACCCCAGACAATGAACTACCTTCAATTTGTCGTGATAAAGATGATAATAACATTTTACAACTTGCTACATACCTAAACGCAGAATTAATTATTACCGGCGACAAAGATTTAATCGTAATTGGCAAATTCAACAAAACAGTAATTATCACCCCTGCAATGTTTATTGATCAAATTACACATTAATAAACTTCTTATTTTTAAATAACTGCTGCATCGTTTACATTTGCGCCTACAAACGTTTGTTATGGCTACTGAAAAATTCACAGACAGCGGTATAAAGATCAATGAAGTTTATACCCCCAACAATTTACCTCAATCCTTTGCAGCCAACGAAACTGCTCCCGGTCAGTTCCCTTTTACCCGAGGCGTTCAGCCCGATATGTATCGTGGTAAATTATGGACCATGCGCCAGTATGCAGGTTTCTCCACTGCCGAAGAAAGTAATAAACGATACCACTATTTATTGTCTCAGGGCGTTAGCGGACTAAGTGTTGCTTTCGATTTACCTACTCAGATTGGGTATGATAGCGATCATGCATTATCAGAAGGCGAAGTAGGTAAAGTGGGGGTTGCTATTGACAGTATCGAAGATATGCAACGCTTATTTAAGGGTATTAAACTCGAAGATGTTTCTACCTCCATGACCATCAATTCTACCGGATACATTCTGTTAGCATTGTATGTTGCTTTAGCCAAACAACAAGGTGCCGATCTTAAAAAGATCAGTGGAACCATTCAGAACGATATTCTAAAAGAGTACGCCGCAAGGGGTACTTATATATATCCTCCAAAGCCTTCTATGCGTATCATCACCGATATTTTCGAGTGGTGTAGCAAGGAAGTGCCTAAATGGAATACCATCTCTATTTCCGGCTATCATATCAGAGAAGCGGGTAGTACCGCTGTGCAGGAAATTGCTTTCACCCTTAGCAATGGAAAGGCTTATGTACAGGCCGCTCTGGCTAAAGGGCTCGATATAAATGTGTTTGGCAAACGACTTTCTTTCTTCTTCAATAGTCACAATAACATGTTTGAAGAAGTAGCCAAGTTCAGGGCTGCCCGAAAGATGTGGGCTACCATGATGAAGGAGTTAGGCGCTACCGATGAGAAGGCTATGATGCTGCGTTTTCATACCCAGACCGGTGGCAGTACTTTAACTGCCCAGCAACCTTTAAACAACATTTCCCGTGTTACCATCCAGACTATGGCGGCCGTTCTTGGTGGCACTCAATCCCTGCATACCAATGGCTACGATGAGGCGCTAAGTTTGCCTACCGAAGAAGCTGCCCGTATCGCCTTACGTACTCAGCAGATTGTAGCTTACGAAAGTGGTGTGGTGGATACTGTAGATCCTTTGGCAGGTAGCTATTATGTAGAAAGTCTGACCAACGAAGTGGAACAAAAAGCCTGGGAACTGATCCATAAAATCGATGCAATGGGTGGCGCTGTTACCGCAGTGGAACAAGGATTTATTCAGGAAGAAATTGCTCGTAGTGCTTACGAATATCAGCGACAAATAGAAAGCAAGGAAAAGATTATTGTTGGGGTTAATAAATTCACGATCGATAAAGAATTGCCAATTCCGGGCTTCAAGATTGATGATAGTATTCGTACGGTGCAAAGTGAAAGGCTAAAGCAACTTAAAGCAGAACGCTCAATGCAAAACGCTGAAGCATCGCTTATCAGTATTGAAAATGCTGCTAAAGAAAATACCAATCTGATGCCACATGTTGTTGCCGCAGTAGAAAACAAATGTACCTTAGGCGAAATTGCCGATGTGCTAAGAAAGGTATACGGAGAGTATAAATAAACTACTAAAGCTAAAACTAATAATAAACAAAAGCCCCTGAGAGTATATAACTTTCAGGGGCTTTTTAATGGAGTTTTTTTTTACTTTTTACTTTTTACTTTTTACTTGGATTAGGGCGTTCCGCTGAGGCGGCCGTTGCAGCTCTTCCTATCTTTTTTTTCTGCGCTGTATTACGCCCCTTTAGGGGATGGGGGTGCGCAGAAAAAAAAGGATATTCCCTGCTGCAACTAACGCAAATACATAATACAATTTAAACCGTTGAAACGGTTTCTATATTTTATTTAATTTCATCCCCATGAATAAATTCATGGGCTGCAAACTGCCAATACATGATGTATTTCACAGCCCACGAATTTATTCGTGGGTAAACAAATCAACAAACTATCCCACAACGGTTTCAACTGTTTAGTATCAAAAAAAACACTACCACTTCTCAAAGACAATGCTTTTAATGCTTTATAAAAAGAAGGTAATATTAATTTCTCAAATGACTATACTCACTTAATAAAAAGTTCAAAATATGCAACCTACAGTCATTGTAAAAAGAAATATAAAAGTTTTCTTCAAGCCAGTTATCATCAATCCTCTGATTAGCATTCCAAGCAGCCACAATTATACTTCTTTGTATTGCTTTGGGGTTATTATCAGGAATATTAAATCTAAAAGAATATGTCCCTGAATTACGTTTATAAAGCCAGTCACAAAAAGTAAAATTACCATATAATGGTTGTCCATTTTGATGGAAGTTATGTCTTAAATACTCATAAAAATCTATGCCATTCATAAGTTTCTCTTATTTTATAATAAACAAATTATTAATAAAAATAATATGCCATATATAACTATGCATGTCGTATTAGAACTTTTATATCAAATTAATATAGAAGTTGTTTGAAATTAATTTAGGCTTGTAAAATAAAATAGAACTCCCAACAGTTAAAGGTTTTAACAAAAAATCAAATTACTGTGAGAGTTCAACGCGAAAATAAGATTAAAATG
>CAIVPM010000319.1 GCA_903907815.1 uncultured Chitinophagaceae bacterium
CTTAATAAATGTTTACGAGTAATCTCTCCCATAAAAACATAGTATTTGATATCTTTTTGAAATTTATATCCACTTTGAAGAAGAGTGTTGTTTTGAATTTCAATCTTCAATTTATTAATTTCGGGGATAACATTTTTAATAAATTCAGTATTACCGTCTATCTTATTACACTTATACTTACAAGTAATTGCCCATGCCTCAGAAGCTGATCTGAACTGCTTTCCCGACTCCTTAAAATATAACCTTATTGCCTTCATCTCTATTGTTGATAAGAAAGATAAGTCAGGTAGTTCGAATGCAGGATATATATATGAATTTGTAATATCAGTAGCTTCATCGCTTTCTGCTGGTACTAAATTCGACACTTTAATTTCAGGATGAAAAATTAAATCATTCAGTATCAGTATACTGTCTTTTACATCTTTTTCAGGAAAATTCAACTTAAGTAATTCATCAATATGAAAATAACTGGATTTGTTCGTTTTTGTATAAAAATCCTCTTCTATCAAATCATAAAAACCAAAAATTATAGCATCAGCTAAATATTTTAAATTTTGAAAGCCAAATTTATTAGCTTGTAAATCTTCTTTCGCTTCATTAATATTAAGTACTTTAATAACATTGTTTTCAAAAGTTTTAAATGCTTTTACATGTTGTGTGGTTCTATGTTTGGCATTATAATAGTCTTTAGCATATTTTAAATATTCATCACAATGTTCTACTGATGGCAAATCAAATTGTGATAAATAATGTTTTCTCATAAAAGCTACTCTTTGTGGAATAGTATATTTTTTCACATCAAGAGTATGAAATATAAAACTACCTGCTATACCAATACTGGCTATTGTATCCGAGAAGATATAGCCAACTCTTATAGACTGAGAAAAATAAATAGGGCTTACATAAGTTGCTTTTTCTATGCTATGTACAATCGATCTCATACTAAATAAGTTTTTTGAAAAGACATAAAGGTATAGACTTATAATGCAGTATTTTATAAAAGAAATAACTGAGTTTCAATAATACGTATATATAGAAATAAATAACTGCTTAATCATTCCTTACATTTGTTTCTTAAATAAAAAAATATGAAAGAACAAAATTTAAAAAATCACCCTCAGTTAGTACCTGCTTACCATTTTGTGTTATTCTTTATACTATTGATTACATTGGGATGGTCTATAGGTCATTTTGTTAAAACAATTACTATTGGTTCCAATAGAGTGCAAGCCCTAATGTTTGTTCTTATGAATGTTGCTTTATTACTCTCAGCCTATTTGTTCAGAGCTTTCGCTCTTAAAGCACAGGACAGAGCCATCAGAGCAGAAGAAAACTTACGTCACTTTGCATTGACAGGTAAGCTGTTGGATAGTAGTTTGAAAGTACAACAAATTATTGCTTTACGTTTTGCTTCCGATAATGAGTTTGTAGCATTGGCTGCAAGAGCCGCTAAAGAAGGTCTTAGCAATAAAGACATCAAAGCAGCCATAACAAACTGGAGAGGAGACTTCTACAGGGTTTAATACCAACAGAAATTAAATCTATTAAGGTGCATTTTGCAGATTCAGTTTTCATATAACCAACCTTTTACAAGGTAAGTTGTTATCATAGCTGAAAACGTAAAATGATGAGTAAGAAAAAGCCAGACTTAGTGGTATGGGATGAAGAGCGAGGATATTATCCCAGAGAATTGACCTTTGGAAGCAATCTGGGAGCACCTGCTATTCAGGCAGATAATGTAGATGGTTGGAAATTAGCTAAGATAAAAGATGTAAATACCGAATTCGAAACAAGGTATAACGAGCTATTAATAGAAGCCCAGAAACTTAAGGATGAATACGAGTGGAACAGGATTATTTATACGGAGGTTAAATATGGTTTCCAGCCAATAGTAGGGAAGGTATATCATTTATATACTAAAGAAGATGACACTATGTTTCTATCCATTATAGAGCCCTCTTCCTGGAATATGAAATACATAGCCAGCTTTAAATTAAACTCCACCAATAAGTGGGTGAAACAGGAGTTTCAAAGTAAAAAGTAAAAAAAAATTAATACAAGTATACTTAAAATAAAAAAAGCCGCAGCGTTTTACGTCTGCGGCTTGTGTATTTTCACGACTCACGATAACTCACGACTCACGTTGTATTTGTATTCATTAGCACATTAGCTAATCATCAAATTAGCTAATTAACTGATGCTCTAATAATATTTAAAGCTCCTCCTGCTTTAAACCACTCTATTTGTTGTTGGTTATAAGTATGGTTAGCCGTTACAGTATCCTTACTGCCATCTTTATGCGTGAAAGATAATAACAGTGCCTGACCCGGTGTAAACTCAGTCAATCCTATTACATCTACCGTATCATCTTCCTGAATTTTATCGTAGTCAGCTTTGTCGGCAAATGTCAACGCAAGCATACCTTGTTTCTTCAGGTTGGTTTCGTGAATACGAGCAAAAGATTTTGTCAATACTACACGTACACCAAGATGTCTTGGTTCCATTGCAGCATGCTCTCTCGAAGATCCTTCACCATAGTTTTCATCACCCACTACTATCGATCCAATACCTGAAGCTTTATAAGCTCTCTGGGTATTGGGCACAGTGCCATATTCTCCAGTCAACTGATTCTTTACAGAGTCTGTTTTATCATTAAAGAAGTTTACTGCACCAATCAACATATTGTTGGAGATATTATCCAAGTGACCACGGAATTTTAACCATGGACCCGCCATAGAAATATGATCGGTAGTACACTTACCCTTCGCTTTAATCAGAAGCTTCAGACTCTTAAGGTCGGTACCTTCCCATGCAGCAAAAGGATCTAATAATTGTAAACGGTTCGATGTTGGCGATACGTTGATTGTTACACCACTACCATCAGCAGCAGGTGCCTGAAATCCAGCATCTTCTACCGCAAATCCACGCAATGGCAATTCATCACCAGTAGGAGCATCCAGTTTTACTTGCTCTCCCTTATCATTGGTCAATGTATCGGTCAATGGATTAAAGGTTAAATCACCTGCAATTGCTAAGGCTGTAACCAGTTCCGGAGAAGCCACAAATGCATAGGTATTTGGATTGCCATCCGCACGCTTAGCAAAGTTTCTATTGAAAGAATGAACAATCGTATTCTTCTCTTTTTTCTCTGCACCCATTCTATCCCACATACCTATACAAGGTCCGCAGGCATTGGTAAATACTTTAGCACCAATCTGATCAAATACGCCTAAGAAACCATCACGCTCAATGGTATAACGGATTTGCTCCGATCCCGGGCTGATACAGAATTCCGCTTTAGCAGTCAATCCTTTTTCTTTTACTTGTTTAGCCAGACTTACAGCACGACTAATATCTTCGTAAGAAGAGTTGGTACAAGAACCTATCAAACCAACTTCTACTTTCGATGGCCATCCGTTTGCAGCAGCAGCTTCTTTCATTTTAGAAATAGGCGTAGCTAAATCTGGTGAGAATGGTCCGTTGATATATGGTTCTAATTCGTCTAAGTTAATCTCAATTATTTCATCAAAGTATTTCTCTGGGTTAGCATATACTTCCGCATCTGCAGTCAGGTAATCTTTAATGCCATCAGCAAGGGTAGCCACATCTTCTCTACCAGTTGCCTTCAGGTAACGGCTCATGCTATCATCATATCCGAAGGTAGACGTAGTAGCACCTATTTCCGCACCCATATTACAAATGGTTCCTTTACCAGTACCGCTCAGGCTTACAGCACCTTCGCCAAAGTATTCTACAATAGCACCAGTACCACCTTTTACGGTAAGTATACCAGCCACTTTCAGAATAATATCTTTAGGGGCAGCCCATCCTTTCAGTCTGCCGGTAAGTTTAATACCAATCAGTTTAGGCCATTTAAGTTCCCATGGCAAACCAGCCATTACATCGCAGGCATCAGCACCACCCACACCAATAGCAATCATACCCAAACCACCCGCATTTACGGTATGAGAATCGGTACCAATCATCAATCCACCAGGAAAAGCATAGTTTTCCAATACAATCTGATGGATAATACCAGCACCTGGTTTCCAGAAACCAATACCATATTTATTCGATACAGAAGCAAGGAAATCGTATACCTCTTTGCTTTCCGAGTTTGCAACAGCTAAATCTTGTTTTGCCTCTACTTTGGCAGTAATAAGGTGATCGCAGTGAACCGTAGAAGGAACTGCCACAGTAGGCCTTCCTGCTTGCATAAACTGCAATAAAGCCATCTGTGCAGTAGCATCTTGCATAGCTACACGATCTGGCGCAAAGTCCACATAACTTTTACCTCTTTCGAAGTTTTCTAATGTCTGATCTACGTGCAGGTGTGCAAATAGAATTTTTTCTGAGAGTGTTAATGATCTGCCCAATGCTTTTTTAGCAGCATCAACTTTAGCAGGCATTTCTGCATAAACTCTCTTAATCATTTCAATATCAAATGCCATAACAAGAAAGAATTTAAATAACCGTTAATTAATATTTTGCGCGAAATTAAGCAAAACAAAAGCTAAAAACGATTGTTATATGCATTGTCTTACATATTTTTACAAAAACGTTTACGTAAATGAAAAAGCTTCGCGAAATTTTAGAACTACATGCCTTTGGAGTTTGCTCTGCAATAGGCGATAAAATGGGGGTAGCATCTTCCCGTATCCGCATGTGGTTTATTTACCTTACGTTCGTTACCGTAGGCTCTCCCATCATCATTTATATGATACTTGCCTTCTGGTTAAACATCAAAAAGTACATTTATTACGGCAAAAGGAATCCGATTAAGCACCTTTAATCAATTAGCTAATGTGCTAATATGCTGATGTGCTAATTAGATACAAGGGGATTTTATATTATTTAAAAGAGGGTAAGATGAGGTAGATTCTTCATTTTACCCTTTTTTCTTTATCTGGGATTATACTTATTTAGTTAATAAACAATCCAATTAAACATTGAAATTGCTTACAAATGTTTTTTGGGAAGTAAATAGTGATTCTTGCCTTATGACATGTGTCTGGAGTGGGAGCATATGTGTTGAGTGCCCGAGGCAATGATATTTATCCTTTTTGATATGTTATTTTAGCCTGGGAATATGTTGTTACTGCCTTTTAATATGTTGTAGCAGCATTTTGATATGTTATTTGAACAAAATGACAGCTGTAAAACTTCCAGAAGGATGTGTTTTCTTTCCCTGACAATATGAATGCTGCCCCAGAGAACATGTATGAAGTCTGGAAGGAAATTGCTATGCTGGAATAGGAGGAGAAAAGTTTCCCGGACAATATTGTAATTGCCACAGTGAAGTAGATTTTAGCATTGGTGGAGATGATTTTTGAATTGGTGGAGATGATTTTGTAATTAGTGGAGGTGATTGTTGCAGAGGAGGTGATGGCAAAGAGGAATCCCAATTAGCTAATTTGATAATCATTGGCGTCCGGTTAAAAAATTGAGCACTTTCAATAAAAAAGGAGAACCGAAGTCCTCCCTCTTGGTTATTTTTGAGTTACGACACAAAAAAATTCCCAATGAGCAAAAATACA
>CAIVPM010000320.1 GCA_903907815.1 uncultured Chitinophagaceae bacterium
CTACTAGCGTTGGTAGAAAGTCTACTAGCATTGGTAGAAAGTCTACTAGCATTGGTAGGAAGTCTACCAGCATTGGTAGAAAGTCTACTAGCTATAATTTATTTTAAATAAAGGCTGGAAATATTTCTAATGCTAATGATTTATTTTCTATCAGGAGTTATATTTATTTATAAACAGATGATTTAAACTGTACTAACATTATTGAATATTAAACTACAGCAATTATTATTTTATCATTAAGTACAGTTGTTGTAACAGAGAAGTATTGAGCCTTTATACTTCTATTATTGTTGATAAATATTAGTGATTAATAAACAATAATGCAACAATGATTATTCAGTGTTTATCTAATAAAAAGCTTACAACTTTAATATCACTTTTGTATTGGTCTATTATATAAATACTAAGTACTTGTATTTATATGTATTACTCCACATTCCAGTCACCAAAAATATTCTTCAAAGTATACTTATCTGCCTCTTCCTTTGTTAATTGTTTAATCCAGATAGGTCTTTGCGAAGTATTTGCACCTGGCCCATAATTGTTATACTCTGCATATCTTGCAGTCTTTTCGTTTGCAGGGTTCTTCCAGTTATTCCATCCCTCAGGTACTATATGACTACCTATATTGCAATGAAGATATGTAACACTTGCACAGGGCTGCCATGGTCGTCCCAATGATACTTTATTTAAACCAGTATCTGCAGTAAGATTACAATTAAAAAAAACAAAACCGTAAGGCAGTTCTCTTGGAGTAGATGCAGCCGTAACATGCGAATTTTTCTTACTATGAATATGACAATTTTTAAATACTGCTGTTGCTGGTCCAAATATAAAATCGGTAGTACCTTCTATGTAGCAATCTTTATAGTATTGACGGGAAGATGGGCCACTACAAAATAATACATCCTGAAAGCCCAGCATTCTGCAATTAATAAACTTAGCTCTGTCTCCGTGCACATATAATGCAACTGCCTGTCCAGCTTTAAAACCGGCATTGTTTTCGAAAGAAATGTTTTCGGCAAAGAAATCATTAGCATAAATAAACACTGACGGAGAAGACCAGGTATTTATAGTATCACCATTTGCAAGTTTTAATCCCGCATGATCATCATATGTAAGAATAGTGCTGTCTTTGTTCTCTCCTTTTAGATGTACAAAATTTTTTCTGGTATCAAGAATTAGCTTTTCATGGTATGTACCATTCTTCACTAAAATAGTAATCCATTCTTTATTGTCGGTTGGGATACTGTTGAAAGCTTCTTGTACATTTTTGAAATTTCCAGTTCCATTCTTACTAACAATAATTGTTCTATTTTGAGCATTTATAGTATGAATTAGAACTAAAAAATTGAATATAATGAAGAGTTTTCGCATATTTAATGTATTTATTAAAACAAAATTAATGTCTTTTTAATTGACTGATTGAATATTGCTATATTTGATTACATATTCATTAGGGATTATATTATTTCCTGATGATTTATTATCTTGATATTTTTAAATGGACTTGCTATTAAGAATCAGAATATGAAAAGCGGACTTTTATGAAACCTGCATTTAAAAGCATTATAATCCATTCCTCCAATCAAAATGACGAAAATGTCTTTCGTCAAATTCTCAGTAATAATATTGAATTAATTAATCTGACTTTTACTATTAAGGATTCTATTAATATTTTTGATAGTTTCAATATAAAGAAAGAAACTGAGGTAATTATTTATTGTGTAGGAAATGATAATGAAAAAAGTGATTTAAGTATTGTTAATCAATTGTCAACTCAGATTTCAATTATTGTTATATTGGAAAATGAAAGCTTTGATATTGATTTTATTAAAGCTGGTGCTGATGAAATTATATCTAGAAAAGATTTACTGACAATTGATTTATATAAACATATACGCTATTCAATTGAACGGAAAAGGAAATTTAATGAACATCTGAATAATAAAAATCAACTTATTTATTCTATAATAGATGGTGCAACTGAGTCCGTTTTTGTAAAGGATTTAAATGGGAAATATGTTTTAGTAAATGAAGCTTTTTTAAAAGTAGTTCATAAAAAAAGGGAAGAAGTTTTAGGCAAAGATGATTTTGATTTATATTCTGAGGCCGATGCTAATATTATTACTGCAACTGATAAGCCGGCAATTCTTGAAGATAAAACAATATCGAACTATATCCACATTAAGCCAGGAAATGGGCAGGATAGAATTTTTGATGCAACAAAGGGGCCTGTTAAAGACGAAAAAGGAAATGCCATTGGTGTTTTTGGAATATCCAGAGATGTAACTGCTAAATTAGAAGCAGAAAAGAATCTTAGAGAAAGTGAGACAAAACTTAAACTACTTTTTGAAAACAGTAATGATATTGTACTATTAATAAATAATGATAGAATTGTTACGTTTGTAAATTCTTCTGTTAGTAATTTACTGGGATGGTCCAAAGAAGAAGTAATAGGCCATAAGCTGGCTAATATTATACATGCAGTTGATAAAAAAGAAAATGAAAAATATCTTATTGATGTATTTGAAACTCCAGATAAAAGAGTAGCTCATACTATTCGTTTAAGAACTAAAAAGGGAGAACATTTATATTTTGATTTAAAATATACAAATTCATGCCAAGTAGAGGGGTTAAATGGAGTTATAATTAATGCAAGTGATGTTCATGATAGAATAAAAATAGAAAATAACCTTAAACAGAATATTTCGGTATTAAATTCAACGCTAGAGTCTACAAATGAAGGTGTTTTAGTGGTAAGCAATGATGGAGTTATGACCAACTACAATGCTTCTTTTGCTAAAATGTGGGAGTTGCCAGATGATATATTAAATAGCCATGATGATAAAGCAGCTATTAATTATGTGCTAACTAAATTGAAAAATCCCGAACAGTTTGTAGAAAGGGTGAATAGCCTTTACGCAACACCCAATGAAGTAAGTTTTGATGTTATTGAACTTATAGATGGAAGCGTAATAGAACGATATTCTCAACCTCAAAAAATAGATGGAGTGGTTACCGGTAGAGTTTGGAGTTTTAGAGATATTACTGAGAAACACAATGCACTTGAAGAATTACTGCTTAAGAATAATGCTATTCAAAATTCAATTAGTGGTATTGGGATGACTGATCTTAAAGGCAATGTAATTTATGCTAATAGTTCATTAATTAAAATGTGGGGAGGTTCTTTTGAGAATGATTTGATTGGGATAAATCTTATAGATGCTTTTGCTGGAGATAGGATTTACCAAACTATCAATAATCTTATGACTTTAGGGCATGATAGAGGAGAAGATATTGGAAAAAGACTGGATGGTACTTTATTTAATGTTGAGTTTTCAGCGAATGTAGTGTTCGATGAAAAAGGAAATCCTGCTTGTATGTTTGGATCCTTTCTTGATATTACCGAACGAAAAAGATTGGAGAAATCCTTAAAAGAAAGCGAAACCCTTTTTAGAGAACTTGCCGAAAATGCTCCAGGTGGAATTGTGTTGCTTGGGCCGGATAACAAATATAAGTATGGTAGTCCTTCTATTAAAAGGATGATGGGTTATGATCCTGAATTTGTTATTGGTAAATCTCCAGAAGAATATACACATCCCGATGACTTGCCTTTATTGGTGCCAATGCTGTTGGAATTGCTTGAAAATCCTGAAATTATTTTCACCGCTCAATATAGGTTTAAACATGCCGATGGCTCCTGGCGTTGGATAGAAAGTACTTTCTCTAACCTCTATCATGTAGAGAATGTAAACGCAATGGTAATCAATTTTCAGGATATTACCGATAGAATAGAATCAGAAGAAGAAATATCTAAATTGACCAGAGCGGTCGAACAAAGTTCAGTATCAGTAATTATCACTGATTTAAAAGGAGATATTGAATATGTAAATCCAAACTTTACAAAAGTAACTGGCTATTCATTTGAAGACGTTAAAGGTAAAAATACCAGAATACTGAAATCTGGATTTACGCCTAAAGAACAATATGAAGATCTCTGGCATACCATTTCATCGGGTAATGTATGGAGAAATGAAATCTCGAATAAAAAGAAAGATGGCACTATTTTCTGGGAGGCAGTTTCTATATCTCCGGTAATTGATAAACATGATAAAATTACCCACTTTATAGCTTTAAAAGAAGATATTACAGAACGTAAGAAAGCTGAATCAGAATTGCATGAGGCTTATCAGAAAGAAAAGTATCTGATAGAACATTTACAAAATATAAGAGAAGAAGAAAGAGCGAAAATTTCCAGAGAATTTCATGATGAAATTGGGCAACATCTTACTGTATTAAAGATGGATGTATCCTGGCTATATAAAAAAACAGAAATCTTTAAAGATGATAGTTTATCAGAAAGACTCAACAGTCTGAAGGACTTACTGGATGATACTGTGAAATCGTTCCGAAGAATTCTCTCCGATCTCCGTCCTGTGCTGATTGATGATATTGGACTGGAAGCTGCTATGGATGCTTACATAAAAGATTTTCAGGTTAAAAATGGTATTATGACGGAATTTGTTGTTAACCTGAATGAGGTTGCGCTTCCTGAGAATATAAATCTTACTTTATATCGAGTATTACAAGAATCGCTCAATAATATTTTGAAACATGCTAACGCTAAAAGTGTTTTAGTAAGTATCAAATTGCTGAATAATAATGTGGTATTAACTATTATAGATGATGGGGTAGGCTTTGATACAAATAAAATAAAAAGCAAGAGTTCTTTTGGTTTAATGGGTATGGAAGAGCGCATAAATATTATAAGTGGAGAATTTGAAATTAATTCTGTAATGGAGGAAGGAACAACCCTTAAAGTATCCATTCCAATTGCTTAGTTATTTGTTATGTATTTATTTTCAAATTATCGAATTTTCAAATCTTCAAATTTGTATTAAATAATCTGCTAATCCGCAAATGCGTAAATCCGCTAATTAATCTTATATATCAAAACTCTTTCTGTGGTATTTACAAAGTCCATATTCTGCTATTGCGTTCCTATGTTTTAAAGTACCATAACCTTTATTTTTATTCCAGTGATAAATGGGGAATTCTTCATGCAGCTTTAGCATAAATTCGTCTCTGTATGTCTTTGCCAATATACTTGCAGCAGCAATACTGGCGTAGGTAGCATCGCCTTTTATAACACATTTATGAGGAACAAAATTGTAAGGAATAAAACGATTGCCATCAATTAATAAATACTCAGGAATTATACTTATTTGTTCTATAGCAAGGTGCATCGATTTTATAGCAGCATTCAGGATATTTATCTCATCTATTACATTTTCATCTAAGGAAGCTACTCCATAACTAATAGCTTCTGTTTCTATAACCGTTCTTAGCAAATCCCTTTCCTTTTCTTTTAGTTGCTTGCTGTCATTCAATAGTGGATGAAAAAAGTCTTTAGGTAAAATAACTGCAGCTGCAAATACCGGGCCAGCATAGCATCCTCTTCCTGCTTCATCGCAGCCGGCCTCTACTATATGTTTATGGAAATATGGTTTAAGCATAATGCAGCTAAAGTAATGTGAACAAATAAAAAGTATTAAAACAATTGGAACAATATCTTTGTTTTAACGAACAAAGGTACAAATGAAAGATAATATTAATACTGCTAACAAAGCAGTTGGTCGTTGGGTTCTGATTGGTATTGGCATGTTGCTGATTCAGGTTTTATTGGGTGGTGTTACCCGTCTTACCGGATCTGGATTATCTATTACTGAGTGGAAACCAATAATGGGGGCTATTCCACCTACTAATGAACAGGAGTGGACCTACAGTTTTATGCAGTACCAGAAGATTGCTCAGTACAAATATATCAATGCACATTTCTCTTTATCTGATTTTAAATTCATTTTCTTTTGGGAATGGTTTCATAGACTTTGGGCCAGAATGATTGCAATTGTATTTATCATCCCTTTTGTATCTTTTTTAATTAGAGGGTACATTAAAAAATGGATGGTAAGACCATTGATTACTTTATTTGTTTTAGGCGGATTACAAGGACTTATTGGTTGGATAATGGTGAAGAGCGGTTTGAACGATGAGAATATTTATGTAAACCATATTAAACTGGCAATTCACTTTGTATCAGCAATGATCCTGATTGCTTATGCATTATTATTTGCATTAAAAATGTTTATACCTGATACCAGTAAACTTGCAAACCCTCCTGTACGGAAATGGACAATGTTTATAACAGAGTTTACTATCCTTCAATTAATTTATGGTGGCTTTATGTCGGGTCTTAAGGCAGCAGCAGCGGCACCTACCTGGCCAGATATTAATGGTATGATGTTCCCAGATGTTATCTTTAAACACGGCATAGTTGATGGTTTATTTTTTAATCCAATAGGAGTTCATTTTATACACCGTTTACTGGCTTATATAATTGCTGTCGCTGTAATATTCTGGTGGGTAAAGGCAAAGAAACTGGTAAAGCAACCTGGTATAATTAAAAGGATTATCTATACCCCTTTTATACTGGTTATTGTACAGGTACTTTTGGGGATATGCAGTGTAATGTTAAGTTCACATATCCAAGCCGGTCATTTTGGTGTATTCGAATGGTTCGCTTTGCTTCATCAATTAAATGGTATGATGCTGTTCTTATCTTTGATAGCTGCATGGTATATAATGGGCAATAAGAAATAAATTTCATTGTTTTAAATGTTGAATGCTACATGTTGAATGGAACTAATTTAACATTCATCATGTAGCATTCAAAATAAAGTTTCTTTAATCTCATTACATTTGTCCACCCATTAAAGTTATTAATGAAGTGGAACATTTAATTGTACTATTTGTTTTTACGGAGAAATTGAAGAAAGAGAAATGATTATGCAGACAGATTTTTTAGTAATAGGAAGTGGTATAGCTGGATTGACTTATGCTTTGAAGATTGCTAACCAATATCCCGATAAAAAGGTATTAGTCATTACTAAGACCGATGCAGAAGAAACCAATACAAAATATGCGCAGGGTGGTATCGCTGGGGTTTGGGATGAAGAGAAAGATAGTTTCGATAAACACATAGAAGATACTTTAATTGCTGGCGATGGTTTATGTAATAAAGATATTGTAGAGATTGTTGTAAAAGAAGGCCCTTCACGTATCAGAGAACTTATCGATATAGGCACCAACTTCGATATTAAGGAAAATGGAGAATATGCCCTTGGAAAAGAAGGTGGGCATAGCGAAAATAGAATCCTACATCATAAAGATATTACTGGCCAGGAAATGGAGCGTGCCATGCTGGAGCGAGTGGCTAATACGCCCAACATTATCCTTAATAACCATTGTTATGTGGTAGATATTATTACACAGCATCATTTAGGATTTCTGGTTACAAAATCTACAACCGATATTACCTGCTATGGAGTGTACGTATTAGATCTTCATACTAATAAAATAGAAAAAATATTATCAGAATATATCCTGTTTGCTACCGGTGGATGTGGGCAGGTATATCGTACTACTACTAATCCCCGAGTTGCTACTGGCGATGGTATTGCCATGGTATATAGAGCAAAAGGAAGGATAGAAAATATGGAGTTTGTTCAGTTCCATCCAACTGCATTATTCGAACCTGGGGTATCCCCTTCTTTTCTTATTACCGAAGCAGTTCGTGGCGATGGTGGTATTCTTCGCAATAGCAAAGGAGAAGCATTTATGGAGCATTACGATTCCAGAAAAGATCTGGCTCCTCGTGATATTGTTGCAAGGGCTATTGATAATGAAATGAAGAAAGCAGGTACTTCTCATGTGTACCTCGATTGTCGTCACATGGGCAAAGAAGCTTTTATTCATCATTTCCCTAATATTTATGAAAAGTGTAAGAGTATTGGTATCGATGTGATGAAACAAATGATACCCGTAGCTCCAGCGGCGCATTATAGTTGTGGTGGTATTAAAACCGATGAATGGGGACGTACATCTATTAAAAATTTATATGCTTGTGGCGAATGTTCAAGTACCGGATTACATGGTGCTAATCGTCTTGCTAGTAATAGTTTGCTCGAGGCAATGGTTTTTGCCAACAGAATATTTCAGGATACTGTTAATAGAGTTTCTGATGTAAATAATATTAACCATAATACGGCTATATTTGATACAATTCCAGATTGGATTGCCAAAGGAACTGGCGAGCCTAAAGAGATGATTCTGATTACGCAGAGTCTTAAAGAACTACAGCTGATAATGAGTGATTATGTAGGAATTGTTCGTAGCGATGTACGTTTGCGAAGAGCTATGAAACGGCTGGATTTGTTGTACGAAGAAACAGAAGCACTTTACCGATCTACCAAAGTATCTCCACAGCTTTGCGAATTAAGAAATCTGATTACCGTAGGATACCTTATAGTAAAAGGAGCTGAGTTTAGAAAAGAAACCAGAGGACTTCACTTCAATACCGATCATCCAGAAAAATCGGAACTAATGCAGAATATAATTCTATAGTAATAAAAGTGTTGGATTGCCAGAAGTAATAGCAAAAACAGTGTTGACCTTATAGGAACTTAAGCGTAGGTTTATAGAAAAAATGATGCTCTATGCTATAAGTGTACTATTTTTTGCCCCTAATTACCCCGTTTTTGTATCTAAAAAAATTAAAATTTCACTCAAAGCAGCGATTGAAATAAAAAAATGTCATATCTTGTGGGGCTAAAATATGCTCTATTATGATAGGACAAGAAATTATTCTAGGCTGCATTCGTAAAAACAGTCTTGCACAAGAAACTTTATACAATGAGCTGTCACCAAAAATGATGGCTATTTGTTATCGCTTTTCTCACAACAGAGAAGATGCGGAAGATATGTTGCAGGAAGGTTTTGTAAAAGTGCTTACCCAGATACATACTTTCGAAAATAAAGGTCTTGTAGAAGCATGGGTTA
>CAIVPM010000321.1 GCA_903907815.1 uncultured Chitinophagaceae bacterium
ATTAAGTTATTATCTTCATTATGGAAGTATTAATACAGAAAAGCATGAAGAATTAATTTCATTTTTTAAGCAGACAGATCAGCTTGATAGTAGAATGCCAATAATGTTGGTATCAAGGTTTGCAAAACCTACATTTCCTGAAGAGTTTATTAATAATAATGAAGTAGAAAAAGAGGAAATACAATTGATTACTTCCAGGAAGTTTATTCCTATGGATTAACACTTAGCAATATGATAACAGTAGTACAAAGTATTGAAAAGGCAGCATTGCAAGCTCCTGTTTTATTTTCTTATGATTTAAAAATAAGTTATATCCTTTCGGAACAAACAATATGTATTGGACATGCTGGCTATCTAGCTTTTTATCTGGACAGTATAGATAGTTATACAATGAGTCAGCGTGCAACAGTAATGCGAAGAACCTTAGACCCAGAAGTAGATAAAAGTAATATAGAAAAAATAGATTCTTTTCACCAAATTACAAAGCAGTATAATTCACTAAAGCATCCTAATACTTTAATAATTAAAACGTATAAAAATATAGAACATTTAATGAAGGAGATTTATATTGAATGGAGAGCTAAGCAGGAAATTGAACTTATAAAACTAGGTTATAATCAATTAAAATCTTTATCCGATGGAAATGCATTGGGGTATTGTTTTTTTAAGGAAGATTATAATAGTTATAATAAATCCAAAAATGATAAAGTTGATACAGAATCGTTTATTAAATTAATTTTTCCAGATGAAGATACTTCAGATCATATATTATTTTTCAATGATGTATTTTATCAGGAAGTTATTATTAAAGACAAACTGTTTCTTTCTCCCTTTGATGAGGCAGCTAGTGATACTTCTGTATCTTATATATACAATATTTTGGAACTTCCCAACATGCATATATATTCAGCTATAGAATTAAAAGCAATAAGGGAAAGTTTGAAAGAACCATTGAGCGATTTTAGGAAATTAGTAGATGAATGGTGTGTACACTGTAAAAACAATGAAGATAAGACCGCAAGCCTTCGTTTTTTTAAAGATAATATAGCTCTTGTTGCCAGTTCTATAAACGATATTATGCTACATCATCCTATCATGAAACATCACTACAATTTTCAACGGGGATATAGATCTTATGTGCTTATGGGCGAAACTACAAAGGAACTATTGCTAAATTATTTTAAACATTTTGAATACATTGATGAGTCAAAATATGCTGAAATAAAAGAAAGATATATAGCTGAAGATATTTGGGACAGAAGGATGCCGATTGTATTTAGTTCGGTAAATAATGTGCTTACATTCCCGCCGGTAGATAACCAAGAAGAATCGAATTTGCAAGATCAAGTACTATCGATTCGCAAGTTTATAAGTTTGGATTAAACTATAAATTTATAATAGAGCATTTTATTTCCAAAACCAGCAGCATTTTTCTGAATTATTGGTAGTATTCATTAACATGTTCTATTGTATTAACTAGGTTTTATAAAATGATTAGTTCTATTATGAATCGAAAATCGCATGAATCCAATATTAATTAATTATTAATTTTTAGAACCCATAATTAAACATTCCACTCCCCTATACATTTGCAGACTCAATATAGATTTTTATGGGATTAAATAACTTTGGAAAATTGTTCATGCCTAAGAACAAAGTATTCTATGAATTATTTGAACAGGTTGCAGACAATTTAGGGGAAATGGGAAAGCTTCTGAAAGCAATGGTTGCTGAGCCAGAATTTGATAAAAGGAATTACATAGGAAAGCAAATTGAAGATTACGAACACAAAAACGATGATCTTACCCATAAAATTTTCACAGAGTTAAGCAGAAATTTTATTACACCTTTTGATAGAGAAGATATTCACTACCTGGCTACTTCTCTTGATGATATTGCCGATTATATTTTTTCTTCTGCCAAGAAGATGATTTTCTACAATATTAATCCTAATGATACGGGCATTAAAAAGCTTGCTGATCTGATAGATCAGGGTTGTCATGAAATAAAGGGAATTGTTTACTGTCTGCGTGATATGAAAGAATTGCGCAAAATGACCGAAGCAATGGTTCGTGTAAACAGCCTTGAAAATCAAGCGGATGATGTGTTTGATATGAGTATCGAAATGTTGTTCCAACAAGAGAATGATTTTAAAGAAGTGATTAAGAAAAGAGAAATTTATCAGGTAATGGAAAACGCAACTGATAGATGTGAAGATGCTGCTAATGTAATAGAATCTATTATCATTAAATACGCTTAATTTAAGCACAGCTGGTATCTTTTATTATCTCAACTATTCTGATTTATTATGACTCCAATCTTGATTCTGATAATTGCATTAGCCTTTATTTTCGATTATATTAATGGTTTTCATGATGCAGCGAACTCTATTGCCAATATAGTATCTACCAAGGTACTTACTCCTTTTCAGGCAGTAGTATGGGCAGCCTTCTTCAACTTTGCCGCGTTCTTTATTTCAGCATACATTATTGGTGAGTTTAAAATTGGTAATACCATTGCCAAAACTGTAAATGAAAACTTCATTAATCTCGAGGTTATTCTTGCAGGTTTAATGGCCGCTATCTGCTGGAACCTAACTACCTGGTGGTTCGGAATTCCTTCCAGTTCCTCTCATACATTAATTGGTGGCTTTATGGGTGCAGCTATTGCATTTGCACATGGCTTTACCAAAGGGGGCATCAACGTAGTAAACTATGCTAAAGTAATCCCTACCTTCTTATTTATTTTTGCAGCACCACTTATTGGAATGTTTGTTGCCTTTGTAATTACTATTCTCATAGTGCATTTATTTAAGCGATCGAATCCTTATAAAGCGGAAAATAAGTTTAAAAAGTTTCAGTTGGTAGCATCTGCAGCTTTAAGCTTAGGACATGGTGGTAATGATGCTCAAAAAGTAATGGGTATTATAGGTGCTGCTATCATCTGCTTTGAAAAGAGTAAAGGCAATGTGCTTACTTTTAATGACTTTGTAGCTCATTATTACTGGGTGCCATTTACCAGTTTCTTATGTATAGGTTTAGGTACTTTAAGTGGTGGATGGAAGATTGTAAAAACAATGGGTACCAAGATCACCAAAATCACTCCTTTAGAAGGTGTAAGTGCTGATACAGCTGGTGCCATCACTTTATATATAACCGAACATTTAGGAATACCTGTATCAACTACCCATACTATTACAGGTGCAATTATTGGTGTAGGCGCTACCAAGCGTTTAAGTGCCGTAAGATGGGGTGTAACCATTAACTTATTGTGGGCCTGGATTCTCACTATTCCTGTATCTGCGGTGCTGGCAGCTTTGTTTTATTACGGCCTTAAGTTGATTATCTAAAGTATTCTTTTGTCTTGATATAGTTTTCATTAAAACGTTTTCGGTAATTTATAACAGTTTTAATGACAATAGTCAGGGGTATCTTCAACAAATATTTTTAATATTGCAACCAATATGAGTAAGATATTAGTTACAGGAGGCTGCGGCTTTATAGGTTCACATACTATTGTAGATTTAATAGAAAATGGATTTGAGGTTATCTCTGTCGATAACAATTCCAATTCTACTACTGATGTGCTATCGGGTATTGAACAAATTACCGGTAAGTCTATCACCAATTACAACTATGATTTAAAGGATTTTGCACAAACAGAATCACTCTTTATCAATCATCCCGACATTGTTGGTATTATTCATTTTGCTGCCTTTAAAGCAGTGGGAGAATCGGTAGCTAAGCCCAACGAATATTTCGAGAATAATCTCTTCTCACTTATCAATTTACTGAAATGTGTAAAGCAATATAATGTTCCTTATTTTGTGTTTTCTTCTTCTTGCACAGTCTATGGCAATCCTGATCATATTCCTGTTACTGAATTTACTCCTACCAAGCCTGCCGAATCGCCTTATGGTGCAACCAAGCAGATGGGTGAAAGAATAATTCAGGACTTTACTTTTACTGAAAATGCTCATGCAATTTTATTAAGATATTTTAATCCTGTAGGTTCTCATCCAACTACTATAATCGGTGAATTGCCTTTGGGTAAACCACTTAATCTTGTTCCAGTTATTACTCAGACGGCTATTGGAAAGTTACCAGAAATGCAAGTATTTGGTTCAGACTATCCTACCCGTGATGGAAGCTGTATAAGAGATTATATTCATGTTTGCGATATAGCTCATGCTCATACGCTGGCATTACAATATCTGATTAATAACAAGCAAAAGAGCAAGTGCGATATTTTTAATCTTGGTTCTGGAAATGGGGTAACTGTATTTGAAGCTATCAATACTTTTGAAGCTATTTCGGGGGTTAAACTAAACTATAAAGTTTCTCCACGCAGAGCAGGTGATGTTATCTCTATCTATGCAAATAACGAGTTAGCCGTTAAGGAACTTGGCTGGGAAATAAAGTACGACATTACTGAGATGATGCGCACTGCCTGGAACTGGGAATTGAAGCTTGCTGAAAAGAAATAAGATACATTATATTTAAAAAACAAAGTCCCTGACAGTTAATACTTCAGGGACTTTGTTGTAATACTAAATAGTAATTAATTAAACTTCTCGGTCTTCTCGTCTCCGGTAATATTACCACCACTTCTTACCTGAATTTGCAAGTGACTAATCCACTCGGCACAACCAAGGGAATATAGGCGTTCGTTCACATCTTTTATTACCTGCATTACTTCGTCGTAGGTGCCTTCTAAAACGGTATCAAAAGCCTGAACCTTGTATTTAATGCCTGATTGTTCAATTACGGCAATAGCCTCATCTACCCACAGGTAAGGATGTTTATCCAATACTACTGGAATGATTTGCATAGAAACATTAACGATAAACTGATGCATGATTATAAAGTAAAAAATGAAAAATTAAAAATAAAAAATGCTTAACGCAGAACGCTTAGTGCTCTGATTTAACTAAGTCTCCCTGTAATGGCTCTGTTTTAATTACAGCATCTACATTAATAGTGCCATATACATGTGGAAATTCCTGACCAACTGAGGGGGCTAAATCGTATTGTAAACGGTTGGTTAATCTGGCAGTATCAATAGTAAGCTTAACCAGATTCTCCTTCCCTTTAAAATATCGTTCCAACACGCCCGCTACCTGATGTTCGGTACTACAATGAATAAAGCCTTCCAATGCTAAAGATGGAGCAGTATATTGCCCATTTAATAGAGCTGTATCCCATTCAGCCTGCGTAGTAACGTGATAAATTATATTCATGTTTCAAAGTAAAAAGTAATAGCCAATCAAAGGAGCTATTAAAAGGGATTTATTCTTAATTATTAATTTTTAATTCTTAATTAAAGTACTCTTGGTATTCTTTGCTCCAGCAACATCAGATCTGTCAGCACCATTGCGGTAACAGCTTCCAATACAACTGGTACACGAAGTGCAATACAAAGATCGTGACGACCTTTTACAGAAAATGTATCTATAGAATTCGTTTCCCAATTATAAGTCTGTTGCTCCTTAGGCGTAGAAGAAGTAGGTTTGATGGCGATACGAAAAACCATTTCGTTACTATTGGTAATTCCACCTACTACACCACCCGCATGATTGGTACTGGTAGCTCCCGATGCATCTTTGATAGCATCATTATGATCTACACCAAACATCTTTGCCGATTGAAATCCTGTACCAAATTCTATTCCTCTTACAGCAGGTATTGCAAACACAGCATGGCTAATCAGGCTTTCAACACTATCGAAAAATGGCTCGCCCAAACCAATAGGCAATCCATTTACTTTACATTCCACAATGCCTCCAATAGAATCCTTTTGATCGATTGCTTTTTGTAATCCTTTTTCTACATCAGTCTCCCCTCCTATTTCCAGAATGGTAGAAACGATAGTTATATTATTCAGCAGTTTCTTAGCTATCACTCCTGCTGCAACAAGCGCAACCGTAAGCCTTCCGCTAAAATGGCCACCACCACGATAGTCTTCGTTATTACCAAACTTTTTGTTGGCTACAAAGTCGGCATGCCCGGGGCGAGGCACGTCTCTCTGCTTTGCATAATCGCCACTGCGGGTATTATTATTTTCAAATAAAATAGTTAGTGGAGCGCCAGTGGTTTTGCCATTGAATACACCACTTTTAAAAATAGGCAAATCTGATTCCTGTCTTGGTGTAGTTCCCTTTTGAGTACCACCTTTTCTTCGTTCAATATCAATCAAAAAATCATCCACCAACAAAGGCAATCCAGCTGGTATACCATCGATATTAATACCGACAGATTCGCCATGCGATTCACCAAAAATATTTACCCGAAATATGCGTCCGAAAGCGTTCATGACTTAAGATAATTTTACTCCTAACTTCTGCAAATGTTCGTAAAAGTTTGGATAAGATTTATTAATAGCATCTGCTTCTTCTATAATGGTATTCCCATCGGCTTTTAGTCCTGCAACAGCACATGCCATTGCTATTCTATGATCGTGGTGAGAATGTACTTTATTCCCGTGCAACTGAGCAGTTCCTTTTACCAGCATCAAATCGTCCTGTAGGGTAATTTCTATACCCATTTTACCAAATTCTTCCTGCAAAGTAAGAGCACGATTACTTTCTTTGTGTGCCAGTCTGCCTACGCCCTCTATCACGGTTGTTCCTTTACAATAAGCAGCTAATGCCACTAATGGTGGATAGAGGTCGGGACAATCGGTAGCATCAAACTGAAAGGCATTTAGGCCCAATAAAGGAGTACTTATTTCAATAGCCTCATACTGAATGGACATTATTGCCCCGGCATCTTTTAATGCTTCCAGTATTTTTTTATCTGCCTGTGTTGAATTTACGTCTAATCCCTGCACCGTAATAGAACCAGCAATAGCGCCAGCTACCAATAGGAATGAAGCACCACTCCAATCACCTTCTACAGTATAGGTTATATTTCCACCACTATCCCCTAAAGGGGTATTGGATGTAGAAGAATAGTTAAAGATAAATTCTTCGTAATTATTATTCTCCGGAACTAATAAACCAAAATCTTTCATCACTTTCAAAGTGAGATTGATGTAAGGTTTACTCTTTAGATTGTTTACTTTAATAGTAGCTGTACCTGCACCATCAGATGCGGCATAAGCCATTAATAACCCAGTAAGGAATTGTGAACTTAAGGATCCATCTATCTCAATATCTTTTGGAATAAACGGACCTTGAACAGACAAAGGAAGTCTGCCATTATTAGATTGAACATTCACTCCTAACTGTGGTAGAATTTCATCAAAGAAATCCATAGGACGGGTAGTAAGACTACCGGAACCATTGATTGCAATTCTTTGATTACTTAAAGAAACAATTGGGGTAAACATTCTGATACTTAAACCACTTTCACCACAATTGATGGAAGGGACACCATCATCCCCTGAAGGGTAGTTTTTTGGGTTAACCCCATTACTTTCAATAATTAAAAAGTCCTCATTGAAAGTAGCAGTTGCTCCAAGATTTTTAATGATATCCAATGCAGCTTTATCATCATTGGAAATACCTGGATTATGAATGATGGAAGAACCCTTACTAACCAACGCAGCTGCACAAGCTCTTTGCATAGAGCTTTTGGATGCAGGCGCAAATATTTTTCCTGTTACAGATGATGGCTGAATAGTTACTACTACCATTTGAACTAGTTAGAATGCTCCTATAATTTTCTCTACCTGTGATAATGTGATAGACTCAATAGAAGCTTTTCCTATTTTGTTTAATAGAATATAATTAATTTCATTACGATCTCTCTTCTTGTCCATTTTCAAAACATCGTAGGCCTTTTGTTTATCAAATTCGAGCGCTATAGGAAGACCATATTTTTCCAGTACTTCTTTTATCTGTGGTACTTGTTTGAAACGTAATAGTTTTTCAGAAATATATCCTGCATAAACCATTCCGATAGATACAGCCTGACCATGCATTAGCTTATATTGATTTTCCAGTGCATGCCCAAGTGTATGACAAAAATTTAATAATCGGCGTTCTGCTTTTTCAAACTCATCATGTTGTACCACATTCAGTTTAATCTGAGCATTCAATTGTATAAGTGCAGATATTGCTTCCTTATTTTTCATGTAAAACTCCAGATCATTTTTCTGTAAGTCCTTAAATAAATCAGCATCCTGTATACAAGCATGCTTAATGATTTCCGCAAACCCGTTTATCCATTCCACTTTTGGTAAAGTATCCAGAAAAGATAAATCGTGCAGTATAAATGATGGTTGTTTTGTGAAGCCTACAATATTCTTGTAAACACCAACATCAATCCCATTTTTACCTCCAATACTTGCATCTACCAAGCCTAATAAAGAAGTAGGCACAAATCCGAAACGGATACCACGCATATAAATGCTGGCAACATATCCGGCAATATCGGTCACTACACCGCCACCTACACCAACAATAAAGGATCTTCTATCAGCTTCAAAACCAATCATTTTTGTAATGATAGTATCTACTGTTTTCTGAACCTTATTTTTCTCCCCGGCAGGGATAGTAATAGTTTTGTATCCTTTAAATTTGGCAGTATGTGCCTTGTATATATTCTCATCAGTTATGATGATGGTATATTTTGAATCAACTATATCTTTTAAATCGTTGATGCTACCATCAAAATAAAAGTCGGTTGAGCTATTCGAGAATTTATACGTTTGTTTCTCCATGTTAATTATTAACTATTCATAATTTTATTCTGATGGTTGATACTTTCCATGTGTACCGCATCTAAATATTTTGTAATAAACTCCTGACTCAACCCAAGCTTGTCGCCTTTAGCAACTGCTCTTTGTAGAATTTCGTTCCAACGGGAAGTCTGAAGAATAGTAATGTTGTTGTCTTTCTTGTATTGTCCAATTTTCTCAGCCACTTTTATACGCTGACTAAGAATTTGTAAAAGCTCATCATCCAGTTGATTAATCTGCTGACGGAACTTCTCTAATGCAGCATGGTAATCTTCATTAGTTGCAGTTTCTTTACGCCATACAATGCTATCCAGAATTTCAGCTAATCTTTCTGGCGTTACCTGTTGTTTAGCATCACTCCATGCATTATCGGGATCAATATGTGTTTCAATAATAAATCCATCGAAATCAAGATCCACTGCCTTCTGCATCACATCATGTAATATAGCTCTGTTACCAGAAATATGAGAAGGATCATTGATGATCATCAACTCAGGATTTCTTCTTTTCATTTCGATAGCCAGATGCCACATTGGAGCATTTCTGTACTCTGTATTTCCATAAGAACTAAAGCCTCTATGAATAAGACCAATTCTGTCGATACCCGCTTTCGCAACACGCTCTACAGCACCAAGCCACAATTCTAAATCAGGGTTAATAGGATTCTTTATCAATACAGGAATGTCAACGCCCTTCAACGCATCGGCAACTTCCTGAACACTAAATGGATTAACCGTAGTTCTTGCCCCAATCCATAACACATCTACACCAAAGTGCAATGCATCTTCTACTTGTTTACCTGTTGCAACTTCTACTGTAAAAGGTAAGCCGGTTAAAGCTTTTGCTTTTTGCATCCATGGTAAACCTTTGGTACCAATTCCTTCGAATGAACCTGGACGAGTACGTGGTTTCCAGATACCCGCTCTCAGCATATCTACTTTACCAGTAGCAGCCAGACGTTGAGCAGTAGCAATTACTTGCTCTTCTGTTTCAGCACTACAAGGTCCGCTGATAATTAGAGGACGCTTATTCCACACCTCATTAATTGATTTTTGTTCTTGCTGCATGCTTGCTCGATTTTTATTGTTATAAGTAAAGAAAAGAGCCAAAAAAAGAAACAATTAAGTCAACCATTTCCCCTTTTGACTTTTCAGCTATTACTTCTGTATAAATTACCTGCTATTAGCATCATTCATTCTGATTCTTCTACCCTTGAAGTTTTTACCATCAATTGCAGAGATCATTTGCTTAGCTGCTTTCTTATCAATTTCTACCCAGCTATTCATTTCTTTCATATCAATTCTGCCCAATACTTCCTTCTTCAAATCGCTCATATCAAGGATAAATTGTAAGAAACTTGCTTTATAGAAACCATCTTTGGTACCTAAGTTTACAAATAAACGAACGGTATCGCCATCGCTGAATTGAGTAGTTCTTGAATCTCTTTCTCTTCCTCTTGAATTACCAAATTCTGGAGAATCACCGAAAGCTTTTCTATCTCTCTTTTGTTCTCTGATATTTAAATCACCAGCATTTTCGTAGTACTTCAAGAAACGATCAAATTCCATAGCAGCTACTCTTGTCAATACTTCTTCCTTAGTAATGTCTGCAAATTTTTCTTGCAACATAGGTAAGTAAGTTTCGTAATCGCCATGAGAAATATCTGCCTGAAGAAGTTTCTCCATAAAGAAGTAAAATTGTTTTCTACAAACATCTTTACCACTAGGAAGTTCCATTTTATTGAATGGACTCTGAATCAGTTTTTCTATACTACGTAAACGGAAGATTTCTTTGCTATGAACAATGCTCATACAAATACCAGTACTTCCTGCACGGCCGGTACGTCCACTTCTGTGCGTATAAACTTCTGTATCATCAGGAAGTTCATAGTTAATTACGTGGGTAATGTCTTTCACGTCAATACCTCTAGCAGCCACATCGGTTGCAATCAGTAACTGTAAAGTTTTGTCACGGAAAGCGTGCATTACTTTATCACGTTGCTGTTGGGTAAGATCACCATGTAAAGCATCAATATCGTATCCTTCTCTTGTTAGTTTTTCTGCTATAGTCTGCGCATCAATCTTGGTACGGGTAAATATTAATCCATAAATACCTGGATTAAAATCTATCAATCTCTTCAGTGCTTCATAACGTTGGTGAGATTGTGTAACATAGTATTGATGGTCAATATTTTTATTACCAGTATTTACTTTACCTACAGTAATTTCGAAAGGAGCAGTCATGTACTTTTTGCTCACCTTTTTAATTTCAGGTGGCATGGTAGCACTGAACAACCAGGTAGCTTCACGCTCGGGGGTATTCTGCAAGATAAATTCAATATCTTCCTTGAATCCCATGTTCAGCATTTCATCTGCCTCATCTAACACTACATACTTTATCTTCTCCAGATGAATAGCCTTTCTTTCAATCAAATCGATTAAACGACCAGGAGTGGCAACAACAATCTGTACGCCTCTTCTTAAATCTTTAATCTGCATGCTAATAGAAGTACCACCATAAACAGCCACCACGTGCATGCCAGGGATAAACTTCTTGAAAAGTTCGATTTCACTAACGATTTGCATACACAATTCACGTGTAGGACAAACCACTAATGCCTGAGGATGTTTTTGGCTTTCATCCACTAAATGTAATAACGGCAAGCCAAATGCCGCTGTCTTTCCTGTACCGGTTTGTGCTAAACCTACTAAATCTTTTGTTCCGCTTAAAAGAACCGGAATCGCCTGTTCTTGGATGGGCGTTGGGTTCACATACCCCAGCGCATTGGTTGCCTGAACCAATCTTTCATCCAAGCCTAACTCACTAAATGTAATCATTATATTATTTAAAATTTGCGGCGAAGGTAACCTCTAATGTATGTTTTTAGGTATAATATATTGCTTTAGTCGGTAAATGATGCATTTATATACCACATTTACCCCTATTTTATACTAACCTTCACAGTATCCCCTTCCCTTTTTACTTACTTTTTATACGTTTCTTACTTAATTATCTCTTTTATCTTGTTCGCATTCTCCATCAATTCGTACAAATAATTAAGGTTTTCCTTCTCTAATGCACTCTTAAATTTTCTCAATTGAGAGATATGTTCGCTTAATACATCCAGCACATTTTCCCTGTTTTGCATAAAGATGGGTGCCCACATAGCTGGATTACTTTTTGCAAGTCGGACAGTGCTTTCAAAACCACCTCCTGCTAATTCAAAAATGGCATCTTCCTCCTTTTCCTTTTCCAGAACAGTATTAGCCAATGCAAATGAAGTAATATGAGAAATATGACTCACATATGCCGCATGAATATCATGTGCCTTTGCATCCATATATACAAGATTCATTCCTAGTTTTTTATAAATATCTTCCACCTCAGCAACTGCTGTAAGATCGCTTTTTTCTTTCTCACAAATCACACAGGCTCTTCCGGCAAAGGCATTATGAACTGCTGCTTCGGGTCCACTATACTCTGTACCCCACATTGGATGCGATGCCACAAAATTTCTCCTGTTAATATGACCAGATAGCTCACTACATAAAGCTGCTTTTGTAGAACCAGCATCTACCACTATCTGATTTCCTTTTACCAAGTCCATTACTTTTTTCATAACAGGAATAGTAGTATCCACTGGAATAGAAACATAAATCAAATCGCTTTTACTAACTGCTTCTTCTAATGGTAAAGCCTCATCTATCAAACCAAGTGCAATTGCTTTATCGGCTGATTGTTTGCTCCGGGTAACCCCAATAACATGTTTAGCAATCCCTTTATCCTTCAATGCTAAAGCGAATGAACCTCCTATTAATCCTACCCCTATAATTGTAATTTTCATATTTCAAAGTAAAAAGTAAAAACCGATTATTCAACTCTGTATTTCAATTGTTAATTATCATTTGTCAATTCTCCTGATGGCTTCGTCAAATCTTTCTATACTGCCACATAAACTCACTCTAATATAACTATTTCCGGCAGTTCCAAATATACCACCTGGCGTAATAAAAACATTTTTGTTGTACAAAATTTCATCGCTCAATGCATAGCCATCTTTGTACTGTTCAGGTACACTTGCCCATACAAATAGCCCTACCTGATTCTTTGAGTAAACACAGCCCAGCAAATCCAGCATTTCAAACACTTTGATCCTTCTTGCGCTGTAAATTTCATTGATACTATTGTACCAGTCTTTACTTAATCCCATTGCAGTTGCGGCAGCCAACTGAACTGGTAAAAACATACCACTATCCATATTACTTTTAAAGCGTAGTACTTCGTCTATCTTTTCTTTAGCTGCACATAACATACCTATTCTCCAGCCTGCCATATTATGACTCTTACTCAGAGAATTTAATTCTATTACCACCTCCTTTGCTCCTTCTACTGATAGTAGACTTATTGGCTCCTCATTCAGAATAAAGCTATATGGATTGTCATGAATAATCAGCAGGTTATTAGCCTTAGCAAATGCAACAATCTTCTGGAACAATGCTTTGTTTCCATTCTTACCAGTAGGCATTTGAGGATAGTTGACAAACATCCCTTTAATGGGTGTTTTACTATCAGCAATTACTTTTGTTAGTGAATCAAAATCGGGTTCATAATCATGCTCCTCAGTAAGTTCATATAATAAAGGAGTAGCTCCCGAAAGTCTTACGGCACTTGCATAAGTAGGATATCCTGGATTAGGAACCAATACTGAAACCCCTTCTTCAAAGTAGGTCATACAGATATGCATGATTCCTTCTTTACTACCTAATAATGGCAGTATCTCCGTATCAGGATTTAAAGAAACATTATACCATATATTATACCAATCTGCAATTGCCTTTCTAAAAACAGGCGAACCTTTATAAGACTGATAAGCATGTGTATTAGGCTTACTACTTTCTTCCTGCAAAGTCTTTATCACATCAGGATGCGGTGGAAGATCGGGACTTCCAATACCAAGATTAAGAATGTTCTTTCCTTGTTTATTCAGTTCTTCTATTTCTCTTAATTTCTGAGAGAAATAGTATTCACCAATTCCTTCCAGTCTCTTTGCTACACTCATGAGGGTTGATTATTTCCGTTTTTATAAATACCAAAGATGTTTATCGCTTCGGTTAGTTTTTCTATATCACTTAATGCACTATCCAACTGACTTTTGTTTTCAAACTCCAGATCTGCATGAAAACTATACGTAAAATTGGTACCTGCTATTGGCATACTCTGCAGTTTACTCAGGTTTATTCCATTACCAGCAATCAGCGTAAGTACTTTAGCTAAAGCACCTTTTGCATGATTGGTTATAAAGTTGATAGTTGCTTTATTAGCACCTTCTATTGGCTTACTGTCGGCAGATCTTTGCAGTATCAGAAAACGTGTATAGTTGCTCTTCTGTGTATGAATATTTGGTACAATAATATTCAGATTATATAACTCTGCAGCCAGCTTACCTGCGATACCAGCAATATGTTTGCTCTTATGTTGCTGAATATGTTTTGCGCTTAATGCGGTATCATCTGTTTCTACCAGTTTCCAGTTGTACTTATCAAGATATTCCATACATTGCTGTATAGCCATATGATGAGAATGAACCTCTTTTATGTCTTCCAGTTTTACCCCTGGGTTCACCAGCAAATGTTGCTTGATGGGCAGGTATACTTCTCCTACAATTTTAAGGCTACTTTTCTGTAATAAAGTATAATTAGGAAGAATACTGCCGGCAATAGAATTTTCAATTGCCATAACGCCTCCCCTGCTTTCTTTTTTATTAGCAGCAATCTTTACTACTTCTCTAAAGGTTGCGCAAGGAATAACTTCCACATCGGTACCAAAAAACTGTCTTGCAGCCATCTGGTGAAAACTACCTTCATATCCTTGTATGGAAACTCCCTGTCCTTGTGCAGAAAGTAGAGAATACATTTTGTTTATTGTAGTACCTGTTGAATTCATTTTTCGTATCTTCAAAAAAGGTCAAAAAAAATCCCGGCTGTTTGCCGGGATTGTATTTCTATTCGTTTATTTATGCTTTAACTTTCGCAAATACTAGCCAGCTTCTGTTTTTAAAGTAGAAGTAAAAATAAAAGTAACTAAATGTATTTGCTATTTTGTTCATATCGAGCACAAATATATATCGTTTAACAAAATAGCCAAATTTATTTTTCATTCATTATCAAATAGTCGAAAGATGTAGACAATTATTAAGACAATCAACCATATGAAAGATAAATTCAATTTACACAAAATGATTTTATTGTTTTACCCAGATTTTGCAGTAGGATTCGTTATGAAAGCTACAAACACAATAAAGACAGGGATTTGAGAAGATTTTTTAATGGAAAGCATAGTGAACTATGATAACATTAAAAAATCAAGCAAATACATGTCTTTGAAGGGTTTGAGGTTTGTAATAGAATTTCTACTGCAAATTCTGGATTTAATGTTTGTATTAGTAATTGATTATTAAACCCAGTTTTTGCATAAACTGCCATACGCGTATTCGTTTAACCGAGATTTTGCAGTAGGAATCGTTATGAAAGTTACAAATGCAATAAAGACAAGTGGTTGAGCAGATTTTTTACTGGAAAGCATAGTGAATTATGGTAACAGTAAAAAATCAAGCAAACGCTTGTGTTTGAA
>CAIVPM010000322.1 GCA_903907815.1 uncultured Chitinophagaceae bacterium
GTGCTGGCATTCTCTACCATGTCGCAGATTGGCTACATGATGTTCTCTTTAAGTATGGCAAAATATGGTGGCGAAAATGGTTTAGGATACTTAGCTTCTATGTTCCATTTGTTTACTCACGCCTTCTTCAAATCATTGATGTTCTTAGGTGCAGGGGTAATCATTCACTTTGTACACAACAACGATATGAGTGCCATGGGAGGCTTACGTAAGTATCTTCCTGTTACCAATATTACCTTTCTTATTGGTTGTCTGGCAATCTCTGGTATTCCTCCTTTTGCAGGGTTCTTTAGTAAAGAAGAAATTCTTACGGCTTGTTTCCACGAGAATAAAACAATGTACTGGTTAGCTTTAATTACTTCGGGTGTTACAGCTTTCTATATGTTCCGTTTATACTTCAGTATTTTCTGGAACAAAGAAGCGCACGTTCATGGCGATCATCACCACGAAGCAGGTTGGGCTATGAAACTTCCTTTGATATTATTAGCGATCTGTTCAATAGGTGCAGGCTTAGTTCCATTCGGTCAGTTTGTAAGTTCCGATGGTTTAGTACTGCCTACTCACGTTGATCTTGGTTTCTCTGCATTGCCTGTTACTTTAGCGGTAATCGGAATTGCAATTGCTTGGATGCTTTATAAGAATGAGAACAGTAAATCTTCTGCAATTGCTTTAGGTTTAGGTGGGGTATATACTGCTATCTATAAGAAGTTCTATATTGATGAACTATACATTTTTGTTACCAAGAAAATTATCTTTAATCTGATTGGTCGACCTGCTGCTTGGATTGATACCACCATCATTAATGGTGCTGTAAATCTTACCGCATCGGTTACTGCATCTGTTTCTGAAAGTATTAAAGGCATACAATCTGGTAGACTTCAACAATATCTCTTATACTTCTTTGGTGGAGTAGCTGCATTAGCGTTAATCTTTATTTATCTTATTAAATAACATCATTCATGAACCTTTCTTTATTTATCATATTACCAATTCTTACCTGCCTGGCAATCCTGTTTGCAAAAGGTACACAGCAGATTAAATGGATTGCCTTGTTCGGTTCTTCCGTTCAACTAATTATGTCTATAGTATTGTTCTGGCAATACATACAATTACCTGCAAACAATACGCCAGCATTTCAGTTTGATGCTGTATGGTATCAGGCCTGGAATATTCATTACCATGTAGGGGTTGATGGAGTGTCTATAGCAATGATCTTATTAACTGCATTTGTGGTAGTTGCAGGAGTATTGGTTTCATGGGCTCAGGACTGGTTAACCAAAGAGTTTTTCTTCTTACTTATATTATTGAGTGCTGGCGCTTATGGCTTCTTTATCTCTCTGGATATTTTCACTTTATTCTTCTTCCTGGAAGTGGCAGTATTACCTAAATTCTTATTAATAGGAATATGGGGAAGCGGTAAAAAAGAATACAGTGCCATGAAGCTTGCCTTAATGCTTATGGCTGGTTCAGGATTTGTTTTTGTTGGATTAGCGGGTATTTATTTTCAGTCTTCCGGAGCACATACATTCGATATGTTGCAATTGTCTCAGGCGCATTTTTCTAAGTCATCACAAATATTATTCTTCCCATTTGCCTTCGTAGGTTTTGGCATATTTACTGCTCTGTTCCCTTTCCATACCTGGGTGCCCGATGGTCACTCTTCTGCACCAACTGCAGGGTCTATGTTCCTGGCTGGTATTTCTATGAAACTGGGTGGTTATGGTTGCTTAAGGGTAGCTACTTATCTGATGCCGGAAGGAGCTCATTATTATGCACCATATGTAATTGCACTGGCTACAATCGCTATCATCTATGGGGCCTTTGCTACCATGATGCAGAAGGATTTAAAGTACATCAACGCATACTCTTCTGTAAGCCATTGCGGCTTTGTATTACTGGGTATTGGTATGCTTACCAAAACTTCCATTACGGGTGCAGTTATGCAAATGGTTTCGCACGGTTTAATGACTGCCTTATTCTTTGCCGTAATTGGCATGGTATATAGTCGTACACATACAAGATTAGTAGCACAGATGGGTGGATTATTAAAAGTTATGCCTTTCATTTCTACCATATTTGTTATTGTAGGTCTTTGTTCTTTAGGCCTGCCAGGCTTAAGTGGGTTTGTTGCCGAAATGACCGTTTTTGTTGGTTCCTGGCAGAATGCAGATAAGCTTTACCGAATCGCTACTATACTGTCTTGTGCTTCTATTGTGGTAACCGCCGTTTACATACTTCGTGCTACCGGCAAGACCATCTTTGGACCAATGACCGATTCGCATCACCTGGCACTGACTGATGCTACATGGACAGAAAAAACAGCTTCTATATTATTAATGGTGGGAATATTAGCCATCGGTATGGCGCCTTTCTGGCTAACCAATCTGATAGCACCTGTTTCTAACGATATTATTCAACACCTGGCAAGATAATTTAAACTAATTAAAGAGATTATGCAGACTAACTATTTCATATTGATGCATCACGAATTAATCATTGCTATAACTATTATGTTATTGCTGGTGATTAAAGTAGGAAGTGATAAACTATCTAATCAACTGGTAGCGAATGTAACCAACGGATTGCTACTTGCAAGCCTCGTACTGGGCTTTATTGTTCAGCCTGAAGGAAATGTATTTGGCGATATGTTTCATACCGATGGCTTTGCGCTGTTGCAAAAGAATATACTGGTAGCAGGTACACTTATTATATCCCTACAGGCTTCTACCTGGTTAAAGGATTACGAACATACTGCCGAGTTTTATATCCTGTTGTTATCTACCTTATTAGGTATGTGCTTCATGATTTCTTCCCGTCACTTCCTGATGTTCTATCTATCACTCGAATTATCTACTATTCCTTTAGCCGCATTAGCCAACTTCGATCTACACCTTAAACGTTCATCAGAAGCTGCATTGAAATTAATTATTTCTTCTGCATTCTCATCTGGTTTAATGTTATTGGGTATCTCCTTCTTATATGGTACTACCGGTACATTAAGTTTTGGAGAAGTAGCCAGTGCTATTCAATTAAATACGCCTTTGCAGTTGTTTGCATTTGTATTAATCTTCGCTGGTTTTGGATTCAAAATATCTGCTGTTCCATTTCATTTATGGACAGCCGATGTATACGAAGGTTCTCCTGTAGCCGTTACTTCTTATCTATCTGTAATATCCAAAGGAGCTGTATTATTTGTATTTATTACGGTATTATTCAATGTGTTTGCATTGTATGCTCATTCATGGTATTACCTTATTGTTATAGTGTCTTTATTTACCATGGTAATTGGTAACTTATTTGCACTCCGTCAAACTAATATCAAACGCTTCCTTGCTTTTTCTTCTATATCACAGGTAGGTTTTATACTCATTGGTTTATCTGGCGGTACACATACATCTGCTGCTTCAGTGGTATACTTTATAGTAGTATATATCTTCTCCAATCTTGGAGCATTTGGTGTAATTGCATTGGTACAAGGATTAACTGGAAAAGAAAATATCAACGACTATAAAGGGTTCTATCTTAATAATAAAATGCTCTCCTGGATGTTGGGTATTGCCTTGTTCTCTTTAGCAGGTATTCCACCAGTTGCAGGGTTCTTTGGTAAGTTCTTTTTATTGTTATCCGGAGCAGAGAAAGGTGCTTATTGGTTAATTGCAATCGCAGCTATCAATATGGTTATTTCTTTGTACTACTATTTAAATGTAGTAAAGAATATTTTCATTGATAAATCAGATACTTCAATAGAGAAATTACCTATTGCTATTCAACCTCGTATAGCAATGATTATTTGTGTAATTGGGGTAGTAGGATCAGGATTATGTGGTGGATTATATCAATACATTTTCGACTTAGTTAAATAGTTATTTTTCATAACAGAAAGACAAACAGTAATGGCAATTAATAAAAATCATACCGACGAAGAAATAAATGGCGTTAAATGTGCGCTGGTAGAAAAAGGAATCAGTGCAGAAAGAGCAGCCTTTTTAAAAGAACTATTAACCAAGAATGATTTTGTGGTAGAAGTAGGTGAGACCGCTCCACCTAAAGCAGCTCCAGCTAAACCTTTGGCCGAAGGTGAAGTAGCTCCTCCACCGCCGCCGCCTCCACCCGTAACGTATACAGTAGGTGTAACCAATCTTGCATTCAATCCAATCAATGCAATCTTCGGAAGATTGCTAAGAACACCAAATGGTCATGTGGTAACTTTAGCTTACTGGCAACAAAAAGAACAGGAATCGCACGACGAAGTACCTTATTTTAAAAGATAATAATTGAACAAGTTGTTGTCTTGTTCCAGATATTAAAGAGCCCATGAAATAAACTTTATGGGCTCTTAATTTTATCTATGAAGTTATCTTATTTACTGCATACATAAAGTTGATATTATCTTTAAAATCAGTCTTTAATTTATTTGTTGCAACTGTCCCGAAAGCCAGGAATTTTGATTTTATAATTTCCTGATCTTCATTGTCAGCTTCCATAACAATCCTGGAAAATATTTCATCTTCTTCTATAATCATTCTACTTATAAAATCAATACAAGCAAAGTAAATAATAAGTTGTTGCAAACTCATTTCAACTCTTGTATTACTTTCATTTGAAACGACATCTTTAAGCAGAGTGAAACTCTTTAAATCAAAGAATTCCGATTCGTTTATCAATTTAATAGCCTTATTACTTCCGCTATCAAGCATAAGCTCTATACTTAATAACGTCATACCGGAATAAGTATGATGGATATCGGTATTATTCAAAGTGAAAACTATATCATCACTGAAATTATGTCTGGACATTTTCTTTAATTTAAACTGACAACCTAATTTCCCAAATGTAGTGTATTAAAAATGCTTATTAAGAAGTAATATTGATGAGATGATTATGAATTGATTTATTTACAGAATCTTATCTTTCTTTTATTTAATTATTCTTCTGGAGATACTGCTATATTTGGGCATCCAAAAAGGTTTATTATGAATCCATTCCACAAAGCTTTTCTAACACTTATCCTAATTTGTATGTTATCAGGTTTTGCAAGTTCCCAACAGAATAAATTATTTGTAAAAACATCCAATGGACACTTTTATATTAATGATAAACAGTACCATTTTATAGGCACTAATTTTTGGTATGGTACCATGCTCGGCTCTACTGGTGCTGGTGGTGATAGAAAAAGATTAATCAGAGAGCTGGATCTGATGAAAGCTAATGGTATCAATAATTTAAGAGTATTGGTTGGCGCAGATGGAGAAGATAATCAAGCATCTAAAGTGCAGCCCGCTTTGCAAACAAAGCCTGGTGTTTATAACGATACTATATTCGATGGACTGGATTATTTACTGGCTGAAATGGGCAAGCGAAATATGGTTGCTGTACTGTATTTAAATGATACCTGGGAATGGTCAGGTGGGTACATACAGTATGTAGAATGGACAGGTGATTATGGTAAAAAAGTATTGCCTTCCGATGGTTGGGAATTATTCTGTAAATATGCCGGACACTTTCTGCAATCTGATAAGGCTAAAAAGATGTTTAGTAATCATCTTACCCACGTTATTCAAAGAACCAATAGATATACCGGTAAAAAATATACAGATGATCCCGCTATTATGGCATGGCAGATTGGGAATGAACCAAGAGCACTTACCAATGAAAATAAACCTTTGCTTTCTGCCTGGTTGAAATCGGAGGCAGCTCATATAAAATCACTGGATAAAAACCACCTGGTATGTACTGGCTCCGAAGGTTCTATGGGTTGCGAAGGGGATATGGAATTATGGAAAGATATTCATGCTTCTAAGGATATAGATTATGCTACTATACATATATGGCCTTATAACTGGGACTGGATTGATAAGAAAAATCTGAGTGGGTCTATTGTAGGTGCTACAGGTAAAATGATGTCTTATCTAAATGACCACCTTACAATAGCACAAAAACAAAACAAGCCATTAGTAATAGAAGAGTTTGGAATACCAAGAGAAGGCTTTAGTTGTAATCCCTATAGTACTACTATCAACAGAGATTATGCTTATAAAAATCTATTGGATGCTTTCCTGTTTAGTATAAAACAAAACAGTGTTTTAGCAGGTTGCAATTTCTGGGCATGGGGAGGTACAGGTCGTGCTACCAAGGGGCATCCCTATTGGTTAAAAGGCGATCAATATCTGGGTGATCCTGCACATGAAGAACAAGGATACAACTCTGTATTTGATACCGATAATACTTTGAAATTAATTAAAGAATATAACCTAAAAATAGGAGGGGAGTAGATTATAGAATTAAACTTTTTATATAAAAAGCAGGAATGAAATACTATTTCCTTCCTGCTCTTTTTTTGCTTTTAACATTAATTTTATTATACATAATCGATACTGTTTTAAATAACATTGTTTAATATTTAGCATTGAAATTTAAAAATATTTTGAATATATAATATTTTTTTATTTTCGTCTCCTAACAAATGCAATAAATATTAAATAATCAATTCGGATGAGTTTAATGAACAATGAAAGAAGTAAGCTTAAATCTTATATTACCAAAGTGTTTATAGTTGGATTTTGCTGTAATTTAATGTACCTATTAGTATTGGGAATTTCGGGTAAGCCAATTAAAAATGCACTGGGTTTTTCAACTACCCTAAGTGCCAAATCAAACTACAAAATTTCTTATAATAGATATACATTGGAGTTTTTGAAAATGTCGGAATATAGTTCTTCTATTTTTTATAGTATGGGTTGGGAAGCTTACAAGAAAAATAATTATAATTCTGCCAGATACTATTGGGAAAAAGGGAGCCTTTCAGCTAACGATACTCCTGATAAATTTAATTGTTTGTTCAGGTTAGGATTATTGCAACAAGTAGGGGAGGGTGTAAATATAAATTTAGAATCTGCTTTTAATTTTTATATGAAAGCATCTTACAATGGTAAGCCTGGTGGTAATGTAGATGCTACTAAGAACATTGGCACCTTTTATGAGAATGGAATGTTTGTTAAGAAGGATAATAAGAAAGCTTTAGAGTGGTACTTAAAAGCAAAAGATCAGGGCAACAAATATTGCGAAGATGATATTGCGCGTGTGAAGAAAAATATCTACGATTTGTTTGAAGATCTTCATTAAACTTCCAGTTGTTTATTAGTGTTATTGTAAGAGTTTATGTAATTAATAACGATAATAAATTCAGCGTAGGGTTAGTGCAGAAATAAAACAATAAGGAATTATTCTATAGAGAAAGAGCAGGTTGAAATGTAAGTTTCAACCTGCTCTTTTAGTATAAAGCTTTCACTAAAAAGTTTATTCAACTTTGTTTTGAGTCTCTTCTTTCTTTTTAGGATCCATCATTTCCATTAATTTTAAACCAAGCAAACCGTCCATTGCAGAACCGTTTCCATTTCCACCACCAATCAATATATCTGGTATCAGTTTAATGTTTCCTTTCGATGATAAATAAAATGAACTATTGAGCATATTGAATGACTTCGTGATTAAATTGAATCATTATTGGATTATATAGAATGATTATTGGATTATGTTGGGTTGCAATGCAATAAATATAAATGCTTGTTGCTTTAAATTGGACTATAATGGGATTATATTAAATTGGATATGCATAATGAGGAATGATATATGCTTCTTTTGGAATTATGTATGGATAAAATAGAAATAGTTATTACTTATATGGCTTCATGTATCTGAAAGTATTCACACTCTGGTAAAAAAAAGGAGATACACTTAATAATAGTTCATCTCCTTTTCAGCGTAGTTGTTATCTGTTAAATAATACGGTTGGTGAATTTGATTTTTGTAATCAGTTTTGTTTTGGGTGAGGTTGCTCCGTAGAGACTGATTACATATTTCTTTACTAATTTCTGAATCTGGTACATTCCTGTAGATTTATTGTACAAGGATTCGTTGCGGGCAATACGAGCATTACTTACTGGAGATAATATACCACCAATGTTATTATTTAGTGCTTTTAGATCGTTATACAGCGTAGTAAGTGCATCTATTGTTATATCTGTTTCTGCAGGAACGTATAATGGTTCCTGAATCAGTAACTGAATAAACTTGTTGAATGAATCGACCCTCATTACATAGCTTTGATGACTTGTACTAATATGAAGATCTGGTTCTGGTGGATTGACCTTTTGAGTGACAGGATCGACGGTAACCGGTTTTACTTTTGGTACATATTTTGACATTCCTCTGATACTATCGGCAATTGACTTAGCCGAGGCTTTGGTGGAAGGTAAAATTTGAATACTATTAAAATTATTGAGGCTACGCGTAATTGTTTTGCTTAATGTAGAAAAAGATGCTTCTCTATTGTGAATTAATGGAATAGATTTTTCCTTGGCAGTATTAATTAATTCTTGAGAATCATCTGCTGAATTCCATTTTGCAGTAAGTGCAAGCACTGTAAGATCTGGATTGGATGGTTTGTAATCTAATTTGTATGATGTAGCTGTATCGAGTAGCAGTTTGAAATTTGAAATATTTACTGCATTTCCTGAATCGTTAACTTTTTTCATAAGATAGCATTTTATGTCGTCAATATTTATTCGACAGGCAA
>CAIVPM010000323.1 GCA_903907815.1 uncultured Chitinophagaceae bacterium
CAAATAAAGCATACCTTCAAAGCTAAACATAACTATGTCTTTCAAATAAAGCATGCATTCAACGCTATACATAACTATGTTTTGCAAAAAATGCATGCTTTCAAGGCTACATATATCCATGTTTTACAAATAATGCATGCAATAAAGGCTAAACATAACTACTTGTTACTGTCAAAGCATCAAATGCATATTATTTATGGATTTATAAATGGATGGCATATACATATTGATAGGTTGCTGGTAGAAATTAATTGTAAAGCCAGTATAAAAAGATATTTTCAGAAACATATAAAACGTAAATTAAAATTAATGATTAGCAAGCCAACAATGGTTAACCCTGTGGTGTATCAATAAAGTTGGTTTTTGAAATGATTTTTAGAATTATTAATGTTAATTAATTCATTTTTTATGGTACGAGTAAAATTAGATTTTCGGTTAATGAATGCTACCAATATGGCTGCTTTGGCAGGCATAGTGCAGCAAGCAATAAAAAATAATCCGGGTACATTTAGCTATACAGCTCCCAACAAGCCACCCTACACAGATGCAGTATTTGCTGCAGCTATTTTAGCAGTAATTAATGCTAATAGTGAATATAAACTAGGAGGGGTAACCCAGAAAGTTGCTTTAAATAAATTAGTAGTAATACTACTAGCCATGATGAACGAGTATGCCATATATGTGGATGCTATTGCAGATGGAAACGAGGATACTATTCTTTTGTCGGGGTTTCATGTGGCTTATGGCACACACCCTAAAGGTAAACAAACCCTGCCTGGAACGCCAACGGTAAATGCTACAAGAGCAGATGCTTCTGGCGAGATAGATGCAGAAACAGAGGTTTATGACCGTGCAGTTTATGGATGTATAGTAAGTGAGGGTAAAGCATTAGACCCTGCAACTACTATTACTAGTAAAGGGCAGTTAATTATCCCAATAGGACAAACCAACCGTATTATTCACGTGGTAGACCAACACCGCAAAAAGAAGATAGACGGTTTAACCCAAGGGGTAAATTATTGGTTCTATTACTACATTATCAATTCAGCCGGTGTAAGCCAGCTAAGTGTAGGGTTTAAGCTGATGTGCGGATAGCTTTCAATTAATAATTAGGAATTAAGAATTAATAATATCTAATGTGGTTCAATTCTTAATTCCTAATTTTTAATTCTTAATTATACAGAGTTTGGCTGTACTTTTTTAAAATGGCTACTGAGTGTCTAAACAGGTAAAAGAAGACAAAAACTAAATTAATTGTTTATGAAAAAGATTTTATTCGTTACGTTATTGTCATTATTTGGATTAACGTCAATTAGTGCACAAACTAAAACTGCTGAGGAGTTAAAAGCTGAAAGAGAAGTTCTAAAAGCTGAAAGAAAAACAGACGCTTATCAGGAAAGGCAAAAAAAGATTGCTGAATTAAAAGATCCTGGAACAACAAGTATTAGTAGTATTGATGCTTTAGCTGCAAATTCTGCTACATCATTGGAAGAAGTTAGAAAAAATAATGTCTTAATTCCTGAGTTATATAAAAGAACAATTGGAGAAAGCATTGATGGAGTTACAGATGTAACTGTTAAAAAGCCAACCCTTCAAGAACTATTAACTGTATCAGAGGGAATTGCAAAAACATTAAAATCCGTTACTGCATCAACAGCAGAAATTGCTAAAGCACAAGGAGATGTAAAGAGTGCCGGTATTATGAAAGCTGGAAAAGCAACAAAATCAATTAATTTTTCTAAAGATGTTAATAGTCTTTTACTTGCTGAATTAGCAAGTCAAGGTAAATTAATTAATAATTTAATTGCCACACTTAAATCTTCTAAAAATTTGTAAATCTATGAAGTATTTATTAATCATTATCTGTTTTGTGAATAGCTTTTTAAGCTATTCACAAACGGATTCTTTACCTATTATAGGAGTTCAAAAATTTACTTCAGAAACTGAGTCTAAATTCTCAGGAGCAGTAACTAAAAAAGTAATTGAAATATTAACTCAATCTCATAGATTTCAAGTTCTTGATAGAGTTAGTTATGATAATGTCAAGAAAGAATTAGAGTTGCAAAAAAGTGAAGCATTTATAGATACTAAAAATAGAGCTGAACAAGGAGTTGCATTAGCAGCTCAGTATTTAGTTAATGGAAATATTATAAAGATGAATGTTTATTCTATGAAAAATCCAGATGGAACAATAAATGGATATAAATCAAGCGTAAGTTTTCAAATGCAAGTAAATGATGTTGCAAAAGGTAGTAGTACACAAGCAGAAAGTTTTCAAAGTTCTGTTAGTCCGTTAATGTTATCTCCTGAAAGTGCAGTAACTGAAGCAGTGAAATCACTGGATGAAAAACTAAGAGAGTGGGTAGTGAAAAACTTCCCTGTCAATGTCAAACTATTAAAAGTAATAGCTACAAAAAAAGAGGAAGCTACAAATATATTAATAGCAGGTGGCAAAACATATGGATTAAAAGAAGGGGATAAATTATCTGTTCAAAAAATTGAAATGCTTGAGGGAATGCCTTATCCTTCTGAAATTGGACAAGTTAAAATTACAAAACTTGCTGGTGAAAATTTTGCAGAATGTTCAGTTTTAAAAGGTGGTGCAGAGATTTTAAATCGATTTAATGCTGCAGAAAAAATAATTTGTTCATTAATTAAATAGCAAAATAAATGCGTACGTTTAGTAAAGGTATATTTATTCTTTTTTTAATAATATCAAGTTGTAGTCATAGATTAACTCCAACTACAGCAAAAGTTAATTACTTATCTTCAAGTGATGGCACAATTACAATGAGAGCTATTGGAAATGGAGAAAACCAGCAAGAAGCTATTACAAATGCTGAAAAGAATTCATTTGAAGTATTGTTTTTTAGAGGATTACCAGGGTCTGAACAGAAAATTGCTTTAATTGGAATTAATGAAACAGAGGCAAAACAAAAGTATCAGTCTTACTTTGATAAATTCTATAATGAACAACGGTATAAAACATTTTTATTATCGTCAATACCTGCTAATAATTTGATGAACAATGGCAGATATAAAAGTATAGCAGTTGATATTAAAATAAATGTCACTGCACTTAGAAAAGATTTAGAGCAATTTAATGTTATTAGAAAATTTGGATATTAATTAAAACTAACAAATGAAAAATAAACTATTTAGAATTCTTGCAATTATTATATCGGCATTTAGTATTCATAATACTAACTGTCAAACTACTATTACTACCACAACTACTATTACTACAGTTCAACCCAAGATTATGGTAATTCCATATACAAAAGAAGGGGAAGATATAAGAACAATTCTTGAATCGGATGTAAGTAGAAGAATTGCAATAACGAAAATTAAAGAAGCTTTTGATGGAAAAGGCTTTACAACTGTTGATTTTGTAGCTAAGTTAAAAGCTGCAAAGGATAATAATGTTTTAACTTCTGAAAATCAAACAGATATTAAATCACAAATAATTCAAATGTCAGGTGCTGATGTTTATGTTCAAGCAGAGGTAAATGTTTTAAAAACTGAGTCAGGAAATTCAGTGACACTTGTATTGACTGGATATGAAGCATCAACAGGGAATTCTTTATCAAA
>CAIVPM010000324.1 GCA_903907815.1 uncultured Chitinophagaceae bacterium
AAATGTTGATAAATAGATTTATGTATTTTAATGTTGTTAATAAATACTGTTATAATATTGTATCGGAAAAAATATTTTCCTGCTTACTAACCCATTAGTGATACAATGAAGGCCGCTTCGATTAAATGCTTGAGGCGGTTTTTTTATGCCCCTACTTTTTCTCTTCAAATGTTTTATAAAGTCAACTCAATATTTCAAGAATAATTTCATCAACATAGCTTGCATATTTTCTTGTAATAAATATTGTAAATGAAAAGTAATAAAATTATTTTTTAAGCACTTCATCATGTTATAGTAAAAGTAAAAACAGGCTACTTAAAAATGATGGAGTCTTATATCAACTGAAAAAAATATCACACTAATAATTTCTTCCTTCTTGTAGACAATAGTCTAAAATTATTTTCTAATAAAACTGTTCATCAAACATCTTGAAATTGTAAGTATGGAATCATTAAATAGAAGTTCGTATAAAGCAGAAAATTTATTCATTCGGATAATTACTTTTCTAATTAATTTCTTACAAAAAGTTGTCAGGAAAATTGAACTGACCAACAGAATGCTATTTCCTTGAAGTATTAAAAAGTTCTCCTGTATTAATCCGTCAATTCGATAATCCGTTAATTCGCTAATAAAATGTATTCCCCCACCTCCTTACTCCCATCTCTTTTATTAATCCGCCAATTCGTTAATCCGTTAATTCGCTAATAAATGTATTCTCCAGACTCCTAACTCCTGTCTACTTTCTCCCTTTAACTGCCCGAATACATGCCCCCAAGGTCCCCTCAAAACCGAAATAATCCCCAAACTATTGCAGAAATGTCCGATTTGTGTATTCTTAAACACCTCAAACCGTCAGGATTGACGATTACCGCTTACATTTGCCCGCCTCAAAAACATGACAATCTGTCGTAATTTTTATTGCAGCATGCTTTTGGAGCAATCGACAAAAAATTTAAAAGTACTTATTAGTGTATGCTTAAACTTATATCTAAGATTTTAGGAGGCAACAAAAGCGAAAAAGATGTTGCTAAAATAAAACCTATCGTAGCCCAGGTTAATAAATTTTTCGAGGAATATCGTGCATTGGATAATGATGCTTTGCGTGGCAAAACTGCCGAATTCAAACAACGCATAAAAGATCACCTGAAAGAAATTGATGCCGAGATTGAAGAAAGACAAAATGAAGCAGAAAGTTTGCCTGCAGCAGATATTCATGGCAAAGATGCTATCTATCAGGATGTAGATAAACTGAAGAAAGATAGAGATAAGAAAATTGAAGAAGCTTTAGAAAAAATCATGCCCGAAGCTTTTGCAGTAGTAAAAGAAACTGCAAGAAGATTTAAAGAAAATACCGAGCTGGTTGCAACTGCTACTGAGTTGGATAAAAACTTCTCTGTTACTAAAAACTATGTGTCTATCAATGGCAATCAATCCATCTTCAAAAATACCTGGACTGCTGGTGGCGGACAGGTTACCTGGAACATGGTACACTACGATGTACAGTTGATAGGTGGTGCTGTTTTACACTCTGGAAAAATTTCCGAAATGTCTACAGGGGAAGGTAAAACACTGGTTTCTACTTTGCCTGCTTATCTCAATGCATTGGCTGGCGAAGGGGTTCACATTGTAACCGTGAATGATTATCTGGCCCGAAGAGATAGCGAGTGGAATGGTACCTTGTTCGAGTGGCTTGGTTTAAGAGTAGATTGTATCGATAAACATGAACCCAATAGCGAAGAGCGTCGCAATGCATATTTAGCCGATATTACTTATGGTACCAACAATGAATTTGGTTTCGATTATCTCCGCGACAACATGGTGCATAGTCCCGACGAAATGGTACAACGCAAACACCACTTTGCCATGGTCGATGAGGTGGATAGTGTATTGATCGATGATGCCCGTACGCCTTTGATTATTTCCGGACCTATTGGCCGTGCTGATAATACAGAACAATTCTTTGAATTAAAGCCAAGAATCGAGAAGCTGGTAGATGCTCAAAAAAGAGCTACTAATCAGTTCCTGAATGAAGCAAAGAAAAAGATTGCAGAAGGTAATGATGATCCTAAAGATGGCGGTCTTGCTTTATACCGGGCACACAGAGGTTTGCCAAAGAACAATGCTTTAATTAAGTACTTGAGTGAGCCTGGAATGAGAGTGAAATTGCAAAAGGCCGAGAACTATTATATGGCCGATCAATCAAAAGAAATGCCTATAGCAGATGCTGAATTGTATTTCTATATTGATGAAAAAAACAACTCTGTCGAGTTAACAGATAAAGGTATTTCCCTGATTACAAAAGCAGGCGAAGATCCTAACTTCTTTATCATTCCTGATATCAGTGTTACATTAGCTCAGATTGATACCGATGCATCGCTTTCTGCAGAAGAAAAGATGCAAAGGAAAGAAGGCATCATTAACGATTATGGTGTTAAGTCCGATAGAATTCATACTGCACAGCAATTACTGAAAGCCTATACTTTATTCGATAAAGATATAGAGTATGTGGTGATGGATGAAGCAGTTAAAATTGTAGATGAGCAGACAGGTCGTATCCTCGATGGACGTCGTTATAGCGATGGCTTACATCAGGCTATTGAAGCAAAAGAAAATGTAAAAATCGAAGCTACTACACAAACTTATGCAACGGTTACTTTGCAGAATTATTTCCGTATGTATCACAAGCTTTGTGGTATGACCGGTACTGCAGAAACAGAAGCATCGGAGTTGTGGGATATCTATAAATTAGATGTAGTTTCTATCCCTACTAATATCCCATGCATTCGTAAAGATGATCAGGATTTAGTATATAAAACAAAGAGAGAAAAGTTTGGTGCAGTAATCGAAGAGATTGCTAAACTTCGCGAAGCTGGCCGCCCATGTCTGGTGGGTACTACTTCGGTAGAGGTGAGTGAATTGCTGAGCAGAATGTTGCGTCAGAAACAAATTCCGCACAATGTATTAAATGCAAAACAACATGCCAGAGAAGCACAGATTGTTGCCGAAGCTGGTCTTGCAGGTGCCGTAACTATTGCCACCAACATGGCTGGTCGTGGTACCGATATCAAACTTGGTGCTGGCGTAAAAGAGGCTGGTGGTCTCGCTATCCTTGGTACCGAGCGTCACGAGTCTCGTCGTGTCGACAGACAGTTGCGTGGTCGTGCTGGTCGTCAGGGAGATCCGGGTTCTTCTCAGTTCTTCGTTTCCCTCGAAGATGATTTAATGCGTATGTTCGGTAGCGAACGTATTGCTAAGGTGATGGATTTTGCAGGCTATAAAGAAGGCGAAGTTATTCAGCATAGTATGATTACAAAGTCTATCGAACGTGCACAACGCAAGGTAGAAGAAAACAACTTTGGTATTCGTAAACGTTTGTTGGAATACGATGATGTAATGAATAAACAACGTACCGTTATTTATGCAAAACGTCATCATGCATTGTTCGGCGAACGTCTGGCACTCGATCTGGATAATGCCTTTTATTCAGTAGCAGAAGGGGTAATAAATAGCTTTAAAGATCAAGGAGATTATGAAGGATTTAAACTGGCTGCCATTGTAAACTTCGGTATCGAAACGGCTATTACGGCCGATGAATTAAACAGAATGTCGGATACCGATTTAGCAGAGAAATTGTATAGCGAATCTATTGCTAAATATCAACGTAAGAAAAACGATATCAGTGTAAATGCATTGCCGGTATTTAAGAATATCCGTCAGCAGCAAGGCACCCATATCGAGAACGTAATTGTACCATTTACCGATGGTAGAAAACAAATGCAGGTGCTGGCCAATATGGATAAAGTATTGAATAGCGAAGGTGCCGAACTGGCCAATGCTTTGGAGCGTGGTATTACCCTTGGTTTTATCGATGATGCATGGAAAGAACATTTACGTGCCATGGACGATCTTAAACAAAGTGTGCAGACTGCCACTTACGAACAAAAAGATCCATTGGTAATCTATAAAATGGAAGCTTTCAACTTGTTTAAAAACATGGATGGCGAAATCAATACCGATACCGTACAGTTCCTTTGTCATGCTGCAATACCCGTAGAAAATGAAGGTGACATGAAAGAAGGTCATCAGCAAAAAACGGATTTAAGCAAGATGAAAACCCGTAAAGAAGAAGTAGATGCATCGGGTCATGATAATGATTATATCGATCCTACTCCGGTAAAACAAGAGCCTATTAAAGTAGAAAAGTTACCAGGCCGAAATGATCCTTGTCCTTGTGGAAGCGGCAAGAAATTCAAACAGTGCCACGGAAAGGATATGTAAACTTCTTAGGATAATACATAAATAGTTTTAGACCTCGGTTATCAAAAATAGCCGAGGTCTTTTTAATTTATTTGGTCAATTGTATTCATTTTCAAATTTATATTCATTATCAATCATCCATTCTCCATTATCAATTAGTTTTTGGGCGTTCCGCAAGCGGCCGTTCCAGCTCTTCCTATCTTTCCTACCACTAACATCTACATCAAATTCATAGCAGGTTTAAGGTGGTAGGAAAGGATATTCCCTACTGGCACTAACGCAACAACAAATACAAATACATAACAAACCTAAGACGTTTGGTGATCATCGTGTCGCATACGTCTAACGATTGGCGCTCATCGTCAGACATATAGTGCAAATGACCAGCTCTTATCAGATTTGCACTCATTTCATAAAAATCTCCTTAAAATGAATTCCTAAATGTGAAAAGCAAAAGCATTAAAGCTTAGCACATCTTCTGCAATGCAACAGTTGTTTTATCTAAAGTTAGGTGTTCGCTATCCATTTTGCCTGTCTTATTATGCCAGTAAACTACTTCATTGTCTATTTTAATTTGAATATTCAATAAGGTAAGATGAATATATAATAAGGCAACAAGAGTTCTTAATAATGTTACTTGAATAAATAGTATGCTTAATTGAATCTATTATAAAGCATCAATAATCCACGGAAAAGTAATATTACTGCACCCTATTATTGTAGATGTACAGTCAAAGCAGTAATGAACCCAATATAATCCAATAAGAGTTGTAAATAAGGCAACTTGAATCATTAATAATGTTGCTGTTATCTATTACTATGATAATTATTAATTCAATAGTTTTCATCATTAAGTCATTTAAGCTATTTTTACCCGATTCTAAATATTAAGAATACAGAATAATACTATTTATATGTTATACTCCATGACTGGTTTTGGTAGGGCTGAACAAACTATTGGCGAGAAAACTTTTTTGATAGAAATTAAATCGCTTAATGGTAAACAATTTGATATCAGGTTGCAGTTGCCACCATTATTGCGTCCGCTGGAATTTGATATCCGTAGTGCATTAAACGAAACGCTGGAAAGAGGTAGTGTGGAATGTATTATTTCGCTTAAGCAAAATGGTGCTGCAAAGCCTGTGGTAATCAATACAGAACTATTAAAGGCGTATTATGAATCGGTAGTAAAAGTGGCTACTGAACTGAATGCGGATACTGAACATTTATTAGCTTCTATTCTTCGTTTGCCCGAAGTAGTTGCTAATACTACCGATTCGCTGAATGAAGAAGAAGCGAATGCATTTAAACTGCTGTTGAAACAAGCTATAAAAGAAGTAGATGCTCATAGGCTAAACGAAGGATCGGTGTTGGAGAATGATTTGCTGGAACGTATTGGTAACATAGAAAAGCTACAGGTACAGGTGGCTGAACTGGAGCCTAACAGAAGAAATAAAATAAAAGATAACCTGCAAAAATTGCTGGAAGAAAGAGTAGGAAAAGAGAACTACGATGGCAACAGACTGGAGCAGGAACTGATATATTATATTGAAAGAATAGATATTAGCGAAGAGCAGGTAAGACTGAAGAATCACTGCGATTATTTTAGGGCTATTTTGAAAGATAAAGAAAAAGGTAAGGGTAAGAAACTCTCGTTTATCCTGCAGGAATTTGGTAGAGAAATTAATACTACGGGATCGAAAGCAAATGATGCTGAAATACAAAAGTGTGTAGTATTGATGAAGGATGAACTGGAGAAAGCTAAGGAACAGGTGTTGAATGTATTGTAGGAAAACAATACAAGGCAAGAGTGAATACAAATACAGGGAGATAGGAGTGTGGAGACAGGAGGAATACAAGGCACAAAGGAATACAATTTATTTGCTGATTAACGGATTAACGGATTGGCTGATTAATACAAGAAGATAGGTGTGAGGAGAATACAGAATAAATGGAGTGAGGAGATAAGAGAATACAAATACAGTGCTGGATAACAATAAATTAATATACGATAGTCTATAAGAGTCGGTGGTGTTTGCTGCCGGTTCTTTTTATTTATAGTAATCCACATCTGTGTAATAAAATGTTTAGGGTGAATGTTATCTGCAATTAAATTTGATACTGCAACAGCCATTTTATTAACTAATTAAAATCTTACTACATTGACTGAAACAATTATTAGCCTTGAGTCGGTGAATCCGATTGAATTTTTTGGTGTAAACAATGGAAAGCTTGATTTACTCAAAAAGAAGTTCCCGTTACTGAAAATTTTATCAAGGGGCACACAGATTAAGATCAGTGGTGCACCTGAACAAATTGATTCGGCAAAGGAAAAGATACAATTGATAGTACAGTACCTGGAAAGAAACGGACATCTTAGCGATAACTATTTTGATCAGATATTGGGAGGAGATGACGCTGAAACCGTAGATAACTTTATAGACAAAAATCCAAATGATGTGTTGGTATTTGGTCCTAATGGTAGAACGGTAAGAGCCAGAACTACTAATCAAAAAAGGATGGTTACTGCTGCCGATAAAAACGACATTGTTTTTGCAATAGGACCCGCAGGTACTGGTAAAACCTATACTGCTGTAGCGCTTGCTGTAAGGGCTTTGAAAAACAAAACCGTAAAGAAAATTATTTTAACTAGACCTGCAGTAGAAGCGGGTGAAAGTCTTGGTTTTCTGCCGGGAGATTTAAAAGAAAAGATTGATCCATACTTACGTCCTTTATACGATGCGCTGGAAGATATGATACCTGCTGATAAGCTTGGCTATTATATGACGACTAAAACTATTGAGGTGGCTCCATTGGCCTACATGAGAGGAAGAACGCTGGATAATGCCTTTATGATTCTGGATGAAGCGCAGAATACCAATGACCTGCAATTAAAAATGTTTCTTACCCGTATAGGTGCTAATGCGAAAGCTATTATTACTGGTGACCCTACACAGATAGATCTTCCAAGAAATCAGCATAGCGGACTGTTGAAAGCATCGAGAATATTACAGAACATTGAAGGTATTGCTCACATTGAACTGAACGAAGAAGATGTGGTAAGACATAAACTGGTGAAGGATATTATTAAAGCTTACGAG
>CAIVPM010000325.1 GCA_903907815.1 uncultured Chitinophagaceae bacterium
ATTAAGGCAGAAACTAGAACTAAAATTTGTAACATATTTTTATAAGGGAACCTGCCAGAAGACTTTAAATTTCTTCTGGCAGGTTTATTAGTTTAAGCAGTAGCTTTGATATACTTGCTTATTTCGTCTTCTGATACTGCTGCACCACTATATTTCTTTTCTAGTGATGTAGCTGTTCCTTCAGTGGAAGTATTTGCAATATCTTCCCATGCTGTTGCTCTTGCCTCTGCTTCATCTGCTGCCTTTGCAAGATTATCTAACCCTGCAAGACCTTCTTCTGATGTAGAACCTGCTGCTGCCTTTGCAATTTTCTCACGTAGGGCAGAACTTTCAAGAACTGCTGCCAATCTAACCTTTCCATTTTGAGCATCTGCAATCTTCTGGCTCAAAGTCTTTACTTGCGCCTTCAATTGTATCTCCAACGCACGATTTTTTTCAATTTCCTTTGTTAGAGTTGTTGCTTGTTTTTCTGCGTTATTTTTCTGTGTTACTGCTGTGATAACATCTTCTCTATTTCCTGCTTTTCCTGCTGCTGTAGCGATATTATCAAACTTTGTAACGTCTTGTTTCGAGTTTTGTGCTCTTATATCCAATTGTTTAGTAGAGGTTATTAATTCTGCTATGGTAGAATTAAGCTCTCCAACTTCTGATTGAGCAGCTTTAATATCTGCTTCTCCATCCTTAATAGGATCGGAAAGACTGTCCGCTAGACTTTCAGTTATATCGCTGATTCTGTTCTTGGCTAGTTTAGACAATCTAGATTTACCGAAAATTAAGATTGCCACGATTATTGCTAATATGATTAGTGTTGTTGTCATGTGTTTGTTTGTTTTTGTTTATTTGATTGATTAAATATCGTGAACGTCTCCAATATTTTCAACTAATTGATCATCAGTCGGTTCATTGGATATAATGGCTTTAATTTCGCCCTTAATTCTTTTCATCTCTTCTGAGAATGCTTTGGTTATGGCTTTCTTTTTAGTAGCCATACCCTCAAGTTCTTCATTAAGTCGAAGAATTTTGAAAGCTTTTTCGGTTTCGTCTTCTAGTGTAGTTGTATTTATTGTTTTTTCCATATCGTTAAAGTATTGTATATTATTTCTGTATGAAGTCAACATCTTTAGCAGGAATTTGTTTTCCTGAATATAAGATTATCAATCCTCCATCTAAATTGTTAATATCGCCAATTTCAGTTATAAGTGCTTGTCTTCCGTCAGGATTAGCATATTCAACTATTGTCCCAACAAGTTCTCCTACACCAGATAATGGAGGCTCAATATTGACAAATCCACTAAGTTCACCTTGAGGTTTTATGTCATATCGAACAGCTTCACCAGTAGGTTTAGTTTCAATAACATCAGTAGAATATTCTAAATCAACAAGATTGAAATCATTCTCGTTTTTAGGTGCTTGGAAAAGCCAATTAAAACCTGAATCTATTTGCTGCTTTCTGTTTCCCATTGGGAGTCCAGTATATGTATAAAAATATACATCGAAGTTATGATCCACCTTTTTAATCATTACAACATCATTTTCATTCAATTGTAAT
>CAIVPM010000326.1 GCA_903907815.1 uncultured Chitinophagaceae bacterium
AACTTATTAAAGAAGATACCTTATATATTCCTTATTATATGATTCAAAGTGGATTAGGTTCCACTACAAATACTAATGAAGAATCAATGAAAACTTATCCTTATAAGTTCAAAATTTGTACAGTAGATGAATTAAATAATATTTTCATGATTCAAAAAAGAGGAAGGTTATTAGCAGATTATATAAGTCTGAATCCAAAGGATAGAATGTTTGTAATTTATGATACTAAAGATGGGATAGAGTTGTATTCGCAACCTGTTAATTCATCTAAATTGTCTTATCTTACTATGAAAGATTTTAAAGACCTTATAAAAGAAGTGAAGTAATTATTTAGTAGTAAAAACATCATATCTTAATAAAAGTATTTTATAGCAGTATTCGAAAGGATACTGCTTTTTTTGTGTCGATAACTCAATAAGTTGCTGTGGGATTTGAATAATCTAATGTATTTGATTCATTTTTAAAAGTAACTTATCTATTCCTTTTGTAAAGAGATGAATGATTTAATAAAGGTTATGTATTCCTTTTGTAAAAACATGAATGATTTAGAAAAAGTTATGCATTCCTTTTGTAAAAACATGAATGATTTAATAAAAGTTATGTATTCCTTTTGTAAAAACATGAATGATTTAGCAAAACTTATGTATTCCTTTTGTAAAAACATGAATGATTTAGCAAAACTTATGTATTCCTTTTGTGAAAACATGAATGATTTAACAAAACTTAAATATCCCTTTTACTAAAACAATAATAAAGTAAAGAAATTCGATAATGTATTTATTTTACATCATCTACAACTTTATAATCATCGCCTCATCCTTCAAATCATAGTCTTTTAAAGTCTTGCTTTCAAAGCCATGCAACACAATTTTTAACTTATTAAACTTCGTACTAAAATCTCCTTCTTTCTTTTGCAGTAAAAGGGAATTCGATAGTGCATCATACACAAAAGTTCTTTTATAATATTTTCCTTGTTCGTACTGATAGGTTTCGCCATCATCTTCATAGTACACAAATTTACTGGTCTCAGTACCTTTCCATACATGCAGGTACAGTACTCCATCTCCCTTTTCTTTAGTACTCTGTATAGTAGATTGCATAGGAATTATAGCACCGGCTTTTACAAAAACAGGAGGGTTGTCTATCGGACTGTTAACCCAGTAATTATTACTTCCTTCATATACCGTATTGTCCGAAAAGCGATACCATTTACTACTGCCGGGTAGATAAACATTAGCCACTTCTTTAGTAGAAATTACCGGACAAACCAGCATATTGTCACCAAATAAATACTGCGTCTGATAAGCATCTTCATAAACCTTATTATCATAAGTATAATCAATAGGTAACATTCTGTTGATAGGCATACCGTTTATATGAGCAGTATAAAAACTACTGTACAGGTATGGCAATAACTGATAACGTTGTTCCAGAATAGTTCTTATTTTATTAGTGTTATATTCTCCAAACAACCAGGGTTCACGGTAGTTGTAGCCAATATGAGTATGATTACGGAATAGCGGACTATACACTGCCAGACTCATCCAGCGAATAAATAATTCAGGAGAAGGGTTGCCCATAAAACCACCTATATCCATACCAGTAAATGGTATACCACTCAGTCCCATACTACCCAGCAATCTAAAGCCAAGCATCATGTGTTCATCAGTACTTACATTATCGCCCGTCCACTGTGCCGAATACTTCTGTACACCACTGTACGATGCCCTTGTAAGCACAAAAGGTCTTTGTCCATTCATGTTCGCTTTAGTACCTTCATAAGTAGCCTTAGCCATCAATAATCCATAAGCATTCTTTACCTGATACAATGTTTTTTTATCAGCACCCTCCCCAAATTCTATAAGGTTAGGAAACTCTCTGCCCCATGCTGCGGGCTCGTTCATATCATTCCAGAAACCACGAACACCCTTTTGTATATAAGCCTCTTTAAAACTATTGCCCCACCAGTCTGCTGTTGATTTCTTAGTAAAATCAGGAAAGTGACATCTTCCCGGCCATACATGACCAATATAAGTTTTGCCATTTGGATACTTGGCAAAATGATTGCCTGCTAATCCTGTTTCGTAGGCAGCATATCCTTTCTCCACCTTAATGCCGGGGTCAATAATATTAACCATATCAAAGCCCATTTTCTTCATAGAATCCAGCATACCCTTCGTGTCGGGATATTTATTACTCCAGGTAAATACTTTGTAGTTATCCATATAATTAATATCGCTGACTATTACATCGGCAGGCATTCTTTTTGCCCTGAAACTGTTAGCAATATTCAATAGTTGTTCCTGATTATCATAACCCCATCTCGACTGCTGAAAACCAAGGCTCCACATAGGAGGCATAGGCGTTCTGCCAGTAAGTGCACAATAATCTTTAATGATAGAAGCAACCGAAGAACCACCAAAGAAATAGTAGTTCATTTCTCCATCATCAGCACCAAAATGAAACAACTCTTCATCAGCACCACCACCAAAGTTGAAGTACGATTTAAAGCTATTATCGAAAAATATACCATAGGTTAATTGATCATGAATACCTACAAAAAAAGGAATGGTAGCATACAATGGATCCGAGCTATTGGTATAGCCAGGAATATCTGAATTCCAGTTCTGATAAAAGCTTCCCCTACGATTTATGTTACCCGTCTTCTCACCAAGTCCTATAAACTTTTCATCGCTATGAAGCTTCTTGTAACAGCTTACCTCATTGCCATACCAGCTAATACCCAAACCTTCGTCATCACCACATAGCAATTTATGTTGAAGATTATAAATACTTACCCTGAAAGGATTCCCCTTTACTTGTACTATTAAAGAATCTGTCTTCAGTTCCCACTGATTTGTTTTATCACCAGCAATAGATAAAGAAGCAGTAGGAGTAAGCTGATCTATAGCAAAAGAAAAGTCGTTGGTCATAGCTTCTTTCGATGCTCTTATTCTTATAGTAGTAGCATTATAAGCCGTTATATTAACGGTGGCATTGGTTAACTTAAAAGATACTCCGCCTTTAATCAAATGATGATTCACATACTTGCCTATCTGTTCGCTCAAACGCGCCGATTGAGCATTACTTGTAATATTATAACCAGAATATAAGATGCATAAAAAACAGAGTAGAATACCTTTTTTCATAAGGAACAATTTTGTATAAAATA
>CAIVPM010000327.1 GCA_903907815.1 uncultured Chitinophagaceae bacterium
AAACTTGTCGGAAGGTTGAGGAAAGTTTTCTTTTACCAAATTAAACTTGTCGGAAAGTTGAGGAAAGTTTTCATTTACCCGATTAAATTTGTCGGAAGGTTATGGTAGTATCAACTATATAAAAAACTATATTGAAAGAAAGAAATCTTTTTAAGATGATTGTTTTAACTAAGAATATTTTTAATATTGTATAAGATAATTAAAAACCTCAAAATGAAATATTCATTTTGAGGTTATACAATTCAACTTAATACAATGGATTTATATTCAAAAAGTTGGGAACGATTGCGTAAAAAAAGTATTTAAAGCCTTGCTCTGTATGGCTTTTAGCTACCACCTTTGAATCAATTTTTAAGTCAGTATTATTCTGAAATAAACACTGAATTTTAACTATAAATGCTATTATGAAAAGAAAAGTCTTGCTAACTGCTATTATTTCATTGCTTACATCTTCCATTTTATTTGCACAATTAAAACAAGTTAAGGGTAGAGTTACCGATGATGCTGGTGCCGGCCTTGATAATGCTTCTGTGTTATTGAAAGAAAAAGGAACAGGTGTGAAATGTGATAGTCTAGGAAATTTCACTATTAAGGTACCGGATGATGGTAAATCGCATGACGTAATTTTTTCCTATAATGGATTCAATGAAAAGAAAGTAACAGTTCCTGCAAATGCAAGTACTATTAACGTAAAGCTTAGTAAAAAAGAAGCTTCAACAGGAGATGATATTGTTATCATAGGATTTCAGGCAATAAAACGTAAAGATGCCATTCAAACATTAACTACCATTGGCGCAAAAGATTTGGCTAATACACCCGTTTCTTCTGCAGCAGAGGCTATTGCAGGTAAAGCAGCAGGGGTTCAGGTTACTACTTCCGAAGGTGCTCCAGGTGCTACTACAACTATCAAGATGAGAGGTCCTGGTTCTATTACCCAAGATGCTTCACCATTGTATGTTGTGGATGGAATAGAAGTTGAAAATGCTTTGGATAAAATTTCTCCACAGGACATTCAATCTATGGACTTCCTTAAAGATGCATCTGCAACCTCTATATATGGTGCTAGAGGTGCAAATGGGGTTATTATTATCACTACTAAGAGTAGCAAGGGAAATGGCAAAACAGTAATTAATTATAATGGGTTTGTTGGGTTTAGAGAAGTTACAAGAACGCTTGATGTGATGCATCCACTAGATTATGCTAAATTTCAGTACGAAAAAGCTTTTCCTAATGCACTTTCTGCTTCCACATCTTCTTACGACCCTTCGAAGTATAACTTAGGATACGGCGGAACAATTGATTCTTCTGATTTATCTACAATTTATAAAGCACTATCTTATGATGCTACTCATACAGTAACTAACTGGAATGATATTAATACTATTTTCCATGAACCGAATGTACCCTTTAATGATTGGCAAAAAATTGTATTTGGACAAAAACCTTTAGTAGAGTCTCACAATGTTGGTATATCAGGAGGAAATTTAAATACTAGTTATAACCTTAGCTATACTAACAATAGTGAGGGTGGAGTAATGATAAATTCGGGGTATAACAGAAGTATCGTTAGTTTTAAACTGGATCATAAAATCAACGATAAATTAAAAGTGAATTTTGGAGTTCGTTATAACAATCAATTAATAAGTGGTGCAGGTACATCAAACGATATTAGTTCTTCCTTCAACCGACTTAGAAACAGTATCCGTTATAAACCTTATGGCCCTATTGATCAATATGATCCTACCTATTTCGATTTAACTAATGTAGGTGGTTTAGCATTGTCAAATCCAGTAATGCTAGCTGAAGAATCTTACAAAAAAGTAAATACCGATAACTTAAACCTTAATGCAACGATGGTTTATACCATCAACAAAAATTTAAGTTTTAAGTCTACATTCGGAACTGATAATACGAATACTTTAACCAAAGTATTTAATGATACCATTACACAGGAGTCAAAAAGATTTTCGGCAGGTAATCCAATGGCTTCTATACAAACCGCCTATAGAACTACAACTAACTGGTCGAACGTACTAACTATCTCTGGCTTTAAATTTAAGAATTCCAAACACGATGTAAATGGGATTATTGGTCAGGAGATATATATAGATCAATATAAAATGAATATTCAGGAATCGGATAATCTACCAATTGGTATTTCAGCAGATAAAGCTTTTGCTAATTTTGAACAAGGCAAAATTACTGTACCTGCTCCTGCAAGTTATTATAATAAGACCCTTGCTTCTTTTTTTGGAAGAGCGAACTATTCTTATGATAGAAAATATTTTGCTACATTAACTTTCAGAGCTGATGGTTCATCATTGTTTGCTCCAGCTGAAAAATCTATTGACGGTAAAACAAAACAATGGGGATATTTCCCTTCTTTAACTTTTGCCTGGAAAGCTTCGAGTGAATCTTTTATGGCTAAATTCTTAGATAAAGCCAAAATTACTGATTTAAAACTTCGTGCTACTATTGGTGTGGCTGGTAATAATCGTATAGATCCTTATTTATTTACGCCTACATATTCTTCAGGCAGTTACTATTATAGTGGTAGTGCATTGGCTTCAGGATATACGCCAACAGCTATGGCTAACAATGCTTTGCAATGGGAACAAACAACATCTCGTAATATTGGAATGGATGTAAGCTTATTTAAAGGGAAAATTCAATTAGTGATTGATGCTTATAAAAATACTACCAGCAATTTGTTAGTAAACGTACCACAGCCAGTTTCAAGTGGTTATGCTAGCAAGATGCAAAATACTGGAACACTTGAAAATACAGGGATCGACTTTCAGCTGACTGCGGCTGTTATGCAAAAATCTAATTTTAAATGGACTACTAATTTCAATATAGCATTTAACCATAATGAAGTGAAAAATCTTGCTGATAATATCAATGCTTCAGGATTTCAATGGAATTCAGGTTGGGGTTCAGCCTATAACGATTATATAGTGAAAGTAGGAGAGTCTTTGGGGGCTATCTATGGATTTCAATTGCAAGGCGATGGTATTTACCACACTTACGATTACACAGATAAAAGCTTTACTAAACTAAAAGATGGAGTTTCGAATGATGCTGCTATTTTAGGAATAAAAACGGTACCTCAGCCAGGTATGGCTAAACTAAAATGGCAAGCAGGTGATTATGTTGGTAAATATGGCAATGATAGTGTTACAGCTTTAAGCAGAACAGTAATTGGTCATTCTCAACCAAAGTTTACGGGTGGATGGGGCAACCAGTTTAACTACAAAAACTGGGATGTAAGTGTATTTATCAACTTTGTAATTGGTAATGATATATTAAATGCAAACAGTGTAGAGTTTACCAATGCTTTATATTCTCAGGCAAATATGCTGGCAACAATGAATAATCGTTGGAGAGTAGTTGGAGATGATGGAGTATTGATTACTGATTCTGCAACATTGGAACAATATAATGCAGGCAACCATATGTATAGACCTGCTACTACTTCTAATTTCTTTGTGAATAGCAAGAATATTGAAGATGGTTCATTCATCAGAATAAATAACCTAACCGTAGGATATACCTTCACGAGTAAAACAATAAAGAAATTATTTGCTCGCTTAAGATTATATGCAACAGTTAATAATTTAGCGGTAATTACGCATTACTCCGGTTATGATCCTGAAGTGAATACCAGTAGAAAAACACCAATGACACCAGGAGTAGATTATTCTGCTTATCCTAAGAGTAGAATGTATGTATTTGGCGTAAATGTTACTTTCTAAATTAATAAACCATTAAACGAATTATAAATATGAGAACTATAAAATATATAACCATTATTACATTTTTGTTTTTGATTACACTTTCTATCAGCTCGTGTAAGAAATTTCTAAATCCTGATATTAATGCATCATCATACAATGATGATTCTACATTATTTAGCACTGTTGGTGGAACTTATGGCGCATTAATTGGTACCTACCAGAACCTTACCGGCGACTATGCTTATGGCATTCGTTTAAGCTTATATTATACAGTTGATAACGATGAAATGGTAGGCCCTACCAGTACTCCTTATCCTGATAATACCAGAAGAGATCTGGCTCACTATGCGTTATCATCCACCAATTCTGAATTAGAGCAGCCATTTGCTAATTTATATCAGGGTGCTGAACAGGCAAACCTTTGTATTTATTACATTCAACGTTCTAAAATATATCAGGCTGGAAATCCTCAAATGAGGGCTATGCTCGCAGAAGCGTATACATTACGTGCTCAGTATTATTTTGACTTAGTAAAAATATGGGGAGATGTTCCATTCTCTACTTTACCACATATACCAGCAACCAATTTACCAGTATATCCTGCAAGAACGGATCGCGATACAATTTATAATCAACTACTTGCAGATCTTAAGTTTGTAGAAGATTCCAGCTTAATAGGATGGAGAAGTCAGAGCAACTCTCAAAGAATTAGTTTAGAAGTAGTAAAAGGCTTAAGAGCAAGAATTGCATTATATCGTGCTGGTTATTCTTTAAGATCAAATGGTCAAATGGTTCAAGGTTCTAATGCTGCATACTATTATGGAATAGTAGCTCAGGAATGTAGCGACATATTGGCTAATTCTACTGCCGGGTTAAACCCAAGTTTTAAAGCAGTCTTCCAGAACAATGCTAACCGTATTTTTGATAAAGAAATGCTTTGGTCTGTAGGTGCAGGAGAAAGTGGTTCTAACAATGGAAATACCAATACAAAATTAGGCTATTATGATGGTCCTAAATTAAATGGTACTCCTACTTATAATGCAACTGCTGGTACAATTACCGTTACTCAATACGGAAATGGTAGTATAGTTGTTGTTCCTACTTATTTTTATAGATTCGATTCTACCGATTTAAGAAGAGATGTAACAATTTGTATCTATAATCCTACAGTTTATGGAACCGATACTGTGGTAGGTACGCCTACTACAAAATTGACAGATGGTAAATTCAGAAGAGACTGGATATCTCCAGCTCCATACACTACAGCACAGTATATGGGCGAAAACTGGCCTCTGTTGCGTTATTCAGATATTCTGTTGATGTATGCAGAAGCACAGAATGAATTAGGAGACAATGCAGATGCTACTACTGCTATCAACAGAGTTAGAGCTCGTGCTAATGCTTCTTTAGTTCCTGCTGGTTTAAGTCATGATCAGTTTTTTGCCGCTATCGTTAAAGAACGTTCTTGTGAATTTGGTGGAGAAGGAATGCGTAAGTACGACTTAATTCGTTGGAATCTATTCTCTAATGCAGCTCCTGTAAATGGGGTTCCTAATCAAATTACTACTGCTCAAAAGTCAATGGACATTTTTGCTAATAATAAACAAGTAATGTTTAATGGTAATCTAATCACCATCCCATCTTCTATTTATTGGACTAAAAATACCGATGGTACTATTAACTGGAGTGGTGGTAACGTTTCATTCTATATCAAATCCCCTTTGGTCTTAGGTTATAAGGCATCATGGGCTACTTCCAGTGCTGCATTTACTGCTACAGTAGCAAACAAAGCAACGGTGTTTCCTTATCTTGCTATCAATCTTACAGCAGGTAAATCGGAACTTTATCCAATTCCAATGCAGGAAGTACAGATTAATCCAAATTTACAAAATGTAGGTGCCAATATGGGGGTTTATCCTACTGGTCAGAATCCTGGATATTAATTTAATGCCTTGTTTGTATAATAATTTAAATAATTATAATGTCTATTATAGCAAGAAGTATTTATAAATTAACAGTGCTATTAATTTTATTTTTAATAAGTACTTCTTCCTTTTCAAAAACAATATTTGTTTCACTGCGTGGTAGTGACGATTATGGCAATGGTAGTATTAATATGCCATTTCAAACAATTCCCAAAGCTATCAGCATTTCAACTCCTGGTTCTACAATATACATAAGAGGAGGGGTGCATAATTATTCCTCCACAATTAAACTGAATAAATCAGGAACAATTGGTAATTATATTACTATAGCAGCATATAACAATGAAACAGTTGTACTTGATTTTGCTCAGGAAACATATTCTTCTGCCATGAGGGGTATTCAGATAGATAAAGGATTTAACTATTGGTATCTAAAGAATTTGATAATTAAAAATGCAGGCGATAATGGTATTTATATAGCGGGTAACAATAATATCGTAGAAAATTGTCAGGTCTCTTTCTGTAAGGATACAGGTATTCAGATTACTAATGGTGGAAGCTACAATTATATACACAATTGCGATGCATTCGACAATAACGACCCTGCTACAGGTGGACAGAATGCTGATGGTATAGACGTAAAGCTAGGTGGTGGTCCTGGTAATGTACTAAGGGGCTGCAGAAGTTATGATAATGCTGATGATGGGTTTGATTTCTATGAAACATCCAACAGAGTAGTTGTAGATAGTTGTTGGGCTTTTCATAATGGCTATAATCTTTGGAATATTCCTGCTTTTACCGGAAATGGTAATGGATTTAAACTAGGAGGAAACTTTGTATCAGGTTTTCATGTGGTTACAAATTGTGTTTCTTTCGACAATACCGTTAAAGGATTCGATCAGAATAATAATACTGCTGGAATAGTACTATATAATTGTACTGGTTTTAGAAATGGCACTTACAATTTCTCTTTCCCTACTTCACCAGTTGATGGACAGGATACTTTGATGAATAATATTTCTTATGCAGCTTTGGGTGGTGGCGATGGTACCCACATTACCTCTAATTCGGTAATGACTACCAATTCTTGGAACGGATTTAACATCAATAATAACGATTTTATTTCTATAGATACTTCTCTTGCACGAACATTTAGAGTATCAGATGGTACATTGCCTTCAACTAGCTTTTTAAGATTAAATAGTGGTAGTAGTATGATTGATGCTGGCACTAAAATTGGAATAACTTATAAAGGATTATTACCCGATCTTGGCGCTTTTGAAACTAATACCGAAAATTCTACGGCACAAACAATAGTTTTAAATGGGACTGTAAATAATAAAAAAGCCATATTAAACTGGGCTGTTACCAACGAATATGCTAATACTGGTTGGGTGCTTCAAAGAGTTTCTCAGTACAATTATACCTCAAATGCAGTTTGGAATAATTTATCTACAACACCTAGTCAGGGTTTTGCAAACAATACTTTGCATGTCTATGATACTATAGATAATCTCCTTGAATACGGAGCTTATGCATATCGCTTAAAGCAGACCGATTTAAGTGGAGTGGTACGCTATAGTAATGTTGAAATTATAAATACTATAAATAACACTATTCCATTCTTTACTACAGTATCAGTATATCCTAGTCCATTTAAGGATGTATTTAATATTAATTTCATAATACCTTCTCCTAAGGTAATACAGATAGCACTATTGAATAGCAAAGGACAATTTATCGCCAATATTGTCAACCACTTCTATAACACCCGTGGCAGTGTTTTTGTGCCTTACAATGGAAGTAGTTTAGCCTCTGGAGTATATTACTTAAAGTTCTTAGCAGATGATGGTACTAATAGTACAATTCCATTACTAAAAATGCCTTAATAGGAATGGATATAAGCTAGATATCCATTTTTCAGCAATCTAATTAGCACGTCAATATATCATCGGATTGGTATTTTCTTGTATATATAAGAAACATTTCGGTTATTTGCGCCACGATGCTTAGTCAAACTAACTTGAAACTGCTTTTGAAGAAACTGTTATTTCTTCTATTTATCCTGCTTTTTGGTGCCGTTCAGTCTAATGCGCAAGTGCATGCTTATATAAAAAAGTATAAACCATTAGCTGTTAAACTTTCTGCTGAATATGATATACCGGTTTCTATAATACTCGGCGTATCTATTATAGAATCGGGCTCTGGGAAAAGTAAGAACTGTAGACTTTTAAACAATTTTTTTGGTATAGTAGGAAAGAATAGTCTGCGTCATTCCAAAACCAGTACATATCATTCCATGTTCAAGGAATATCCCAATGCAGAAGCTTCTTTCAGGGATTTTTGTCATAAAATGGCTAAGAAAAAGTTTTATGTAAAACTAAAAGGCAATAATGATTATCATGCTTGGGTAGCCGCTATGAGCAAGTCGGGATACTCACAATATCCAGCATTATGGAGAAAAAATGTACTCTCTGTTATAAAACAATATAAATTAGCACCGGTTTCTAAAAATGAAGATGAACAACAACCAACAGAATCACCAACAGAGCAGCCAACAGAACTACCAGTTAAAGATACTACTGTGGACACTATCCCTTAGTGTGCTCCTGTTTATTAGTTCTTGGTGTTCATCTGTATACAACTTACATTTCAAAGCACTCGATAATATCAATCTATTCAGCGATATTATTGTGAAAAAAGATACGGTTGCCAAAAAGCCTAAGACGCTTCCTGTGGTGGTGGTACAACCCAATAACAATAAAACCTTCAGTCTGTTTCAGGCAGCTAATAGGTTTACCGCTTATTATGTGGATTCAAATAAAGTAGTGCTGGAGCACTTTATGGGTAAGCTGAAAGAACTTAAGCTGGGCAAGAAAAGGAAAATAAGAATTGCCTTCATTGGTGATAGTATGATTGAAGGTGATATGATCTCCCAGACATTAAGACAATTATTGCAGCAGCAATTTGGTGGCGATGGAGTAGGTTTTGTGCCCATTATGTCCAATGTTGCAGGTATGCGCAGTTCTGTAACCTTGAAGTTTGGTAACTGGAATCAGGAGGATTTTAGAACAAAGAAGAATAAATATCCATTATTTATTTCGGGCTATGCATATACCGCTAAAGGGAATTCCTGGTGCGAGCTGAACGATAAATGCGTAAACAATAGCAATGTAAGATTAAATAAGTACCTCCTTACAGGGTCAGGTGCATTCTGTACCGCCACTGTCAATACAGGCAAGCTAATAAACATTAATGCTGATCGTCCCTTCAATAAGATATTACTGGATAGTTCAAATGCCACTAGTATTAAAGTAGCATTATCCAACAATAGTATTCCGGTCTATGGTATTGCTTCAGAGTCGGATAATGGCATAATTATCGACAACTATTCTTTCAGAGGTTCAGGAGGACTGGAATTGGGTAAAATGAATGCTGATTTCCTCCAGACTATCCAGCAACAACATCCATACGATCTTGTAATACTGCAGTACGGCGTAAATCTATTGAACAATGCCAACGAAGATAATTTCATCTGGTACTATAAGCCAATGATGAAGACCATCGAGCAGGTGAAGAACAATTTTCAGGGTGCCGATATTCTCCTGATCAGTTCTGCTGATAAAGCATTCCGTTACAAAGGAAAATATGAAACAGCAAAAGGGATGTTTGGCTTAATCAGCATGCAACAAAAAATAGCATACGAGTCTGGTATAGCCTTTTACAATTTATACGAAAGTATGGGAGGAGAGGGGAGCATGACCCGTTGGGTAGAGTCCAATCCACCGCTTGCTTACAAAGATTATACACATCCTAATAGTCTTGGCGATGAGATAATTGGCAAAGGATTATTTGAAGCATTTATGGTTGAATTTCAAAAAGAAACTTCTATTAAATCAAAGTAAAACCTATGAAATTCCCCCAACTCGATTTAAAAGCTTTGTGGCAACAATTGTTATACAATCCCAAGGATCCCTTGTTATTCAATAGTGGATTCTTTGTGTATTTCTTCCTGCTGTTTTTACTGGGATATTTTCTGTTAAGAAACAAACCCACCCCACGTACCATACTCTTCTGTGCCGCATCATTATTCTTCTTTTATAAAGCCAGCGGATGGTTTGTAATAATGGTAGTAATAGCTGCAATAGCCGATTTTCTGTTGTCCAATCTTATCTATGTTCAAACAGATAAGCAGGCCAAAAAAGTACTGCTGGTCTTCAGCATTATATTCAATCTTGCCATATTGTTTTACTTTAAGTATACCAACTTCTTTATCAGCATTCTCAACACTAAGTTTACGGCTCAAATCCATCCGTTAAATATATTATTGCCGGTAGGTATATCCTTCTATACATTCGAAAATATAAGCTATACAGTGGATGTTTATAATGGCAAGTTTAAGCCTGTAAAGAAGTTTAGCGAATATCTGTTGTTTCTATCTTTCTTTCCCAAGCTGGTAATGGGGCCAATCGTTCGTGCCGCCGATTTTATACCCCAGATACATAAGAAGTATACCGTATCAAAAGAAGACTTTTACGAAGGCTTCTACCTTATACTATCAGGGTTATTCAAGAAACTCATTATCTCCGATTTTATTACCCTCAACTTTGTCGATTACATTTTCGATGCACCACAGAAGTATACCGGGCTCGAATGTTTAATGGCTGTCTATGCTTATGCTATCGTCATTTACTGCGATTTTAGTGGTTACAGTAGTGTAGCAATTGGTATAGCCCGTTGGCTCGGCTTTCATATCCCCGCAAACTTTATGCTCCCTTATCAGAGCAAAAGCCTTAGCGAGTTCTGGAAACGCTGGCATATCTCCCTCTCCACCTGGCTCCGCGATTATGTTTATATACCTTTAGGAGGCAATAGAAAAGGGAAAATAAGAACCTTTATCCATCTCTTTATTACCATGCTCATCGGCGGTTTATGGCATGGTGCCAACTGGACTTTCATCATCTGGGGTGCCATCCACGGACTCGGATTATCTATCCATAAAATATGGGAAGAAAAGTCCGCTGTAGTATGCAGTAAAATAAATAAAACAGTCCTCTACAACGCCGTAAGTCTGATTGTTACCTTCCATTTTGTATGTCTCGGATGGGTGTTTTTTAAGTCCGATAGTTTCGGGAAAGCAGTCAGTTTACTCCGACAAATAAAGTATCATTTCAATGCCGATAAGCTGGTACCATTTGTAGCCAATTACCGACCGGTATTAATCATGATGGGAATAGCCTTTCTAATACATTGTTTCCCCGAAAGAGTGTATCAGCCCATGCAAAAACAATTACAAAAGTTCAGTATAGCATCCCTCGTAATATTGTTCTTTATATTCCTCCTCTTATATGGTTATCTAAAATCCGCCACCCCTGTAATGCCCATCTATTTACAGTTTTAAAAGAAAATTGTATTCAATTGTATTAGTGCCTTGTATTTGTATTCATTATCAAATTATCAAATCATTGGCGTCCGGTTAAACTTAAATTATAAATATTAGGTTCAATGTTTATAATAGTTTGAAGTATGTATTTTGTCATTTTTAAAAGTAGATCTGAAGAGCACAC
>CAIVPM010000328.1 GCA_903907815.1 uncultured Chitinophagaceae bacterium
CTGATAGTGCTGGTATTGCTTACTTCTTTCGAAACTATTTCTCTACCTAAATTATCTAACAATCTTACTTGTTTAAGATTACTACCAGTAATAGTGATAAAGTCTTTTGCAGGATTTGGAGTAATGGATAATGAAGAATTGAGAATGGATAATTCTCTTATCTCAGAATAACTTATGGTACCATCTTTATCAACTATTTCTAAGCGATAATAAAGTGTTTTTGCTGCTAATTTTTCATTATCGTTAAAGCTGTATTCAATTGCACCCTTTGCAGGTACTTTTCCTATGGTTGTAAAGTCTTTTCCAGTAGTGCTTCTTTGAATATTGAAATGGGAAGTATTTATTTCAGTTGCGGTTTGCCAGCTAACAGTATTATATAATTTACCCCCTTGAACTTTAAACGAACTTAAGGTTACTGGCAATGCTACATTTACGGAGTTGGAGCTTACCGAATTGCCATTTTTATAGTTAACAATACAGGTATACACTCCATTGCCTGCAGTATAAATATAATTTAAAGTATCATTTAATATTGGCACTCCATTATAGTACCATTGATAGTGCATAGGTATACAACCAGCATAGCAGGTAAGCATTTTTACATTCAATACAATTTGTGGTGTATCGCTTAATATTATCCATCCATTATTAAAGGAAGAATTTATAGCAGCTATCCCTATTGCAGTGTCTATTCCCAATTGTGTAGGATTAGTATCGAACCATACTGCTGTTCCGCCCGACACATCGGGTTTTGGATTTAAAACCATGGTAAATAAAGGGTCTGTATCGGCTATATAATGCTTCATACTATCACTCCAGTTGTAGGTAAGGTAACCATTGGCGGCATTGGTAACATCTATCTGATTAAAGTTCAGTTTGATGTTGTTGGTTGCAAACTTTATTCCTCCCAGACTCATGTATGCAGTATCCCAGTGAATAGAACCTTTTAGTGCAGAAACAGTATATAAGTTCTTGACACGTATTGCAACATTTACAGCATTGGCACAGGAGGTGGTATCTATTTTATCGATAGATAAAGAAGGACTACCAATAGTACAATTGGATGATTGAATGGAATAAGATAAAGTATCGGCAAAGCCATACCATGTATAAGGTATTAATGCTACTTTCATTACCGAACCAAACTTAGGCATATTAGCCCCTATCATCTTAATAGTATTTACAGAACTTACCGGATGGCTGGTATCTATTGCCAATACTTTGTTGGTAGCACTATCATATACTTTATAGCCTTTATAACCTGGTGGAGGAGTATAAGAAAAGCTGGTATCGCTTATACAATATTGCAATGTGTCTTTATTAAACTTGACTAACATTGCTGTATCAAAATCTACATAACCATATCCAAAATGACTACCTGGACTTCCAATTCCTGCACCAAAAGCAGGGCTACAACCCGAACTTGTATATCGGATGGTTAATGTTCTGCCACCCATATTTTTCACCCTCATTGTTAAAGGTGTCCATGGTGAATAATAAACAGTATCATAGCCACCTGCTAATAATCTGGATTTGGATAAATTAGGTAAATATGTAGTATTGCATCGGTTGATTGTAAATTCGAGATTGGAGAAATTTAAAGAGGGGTTAGCAGAATCAAAAGCATTTATATTTAAAAAAGGCATTTCCCAACATTCATGTGCACCTGGATCGTCAATTACAGCTGCATAATAACAAACGATATTAAAACATTGGGCATTGGGAGGGATTTGAACGTTGTATTCCAAACCCTGACAAACACTACTTAAGGAATCGTTACCAAGTTTACAGGAGTGTTTTCCTCCATTTGGTAAATTACATACTACTGGAAAATTTCCATATACATCATTTTTCTGATTAGATGAAGTCGCTCTAACACGTCCTGCAACAGAGCTAGTATGTCCTGTATTTAAATATTTATATTGGTTAGTGTAAAGACTCTGATTTGTTGTATTTATACCATTAACGGGTACAGTTCCATACGTAATACTGGAAGGAATCAATGGTGCAATCGATGAATTGCTAATATAAGTATTCCAGTAAGTAAAGTTATTATATTCAAATCCAAGATTAGGGGTACTTATCTGGGTTATTCCTTCTATATAGATTAGGATTATAACTAATAAAGAGAGTAATTTAAGTTTCATATCGGGGGTGATTTAGGTTTCAATAATACGAAGAATTATTTACACCCACAAAAAACCTTCTTCCGGTTATTCATTTCTTTTAGGAATCTGATCTATTGGATACTATTTACAAACTGAGCTTTTGTTTTATTGTTTAGCCTGTTTCAAATATAGATATACTGTTGTTTTATACATTTATTTTATAGATAATATATCATGCTTATTAAACATTGTATTAAAAATGTTGAAGGTGATCTTAAAAATGCTTTTTAATATCTTAAAAATGATAATTAAGGTTACGATTATGACAAATGAGATAAAGAAAATGATTTTTAAGACTACGTTTAACAGTAACGATATAAAGAAAATGATTTTTGAGGTTACGATTTTGTCCAATGATATAAAGAAAATGATTTTTAA
>CAIVPM010000329.1 GCA_903907815.1 uncultured Chitinophagaceae bacterium
GTCGTTATAGTTCATACTCATGTCCACTTTGTCTTAGTAACAGTCGTTATAGTTCATATTCATGTCCACTCGCCTTAGTAACATCTATTTTATCCATCTACGTACTGATATATCAGTGAAATATAACTGTAATAAAAAGATTATCATATGCATATTGTATGACTTCTACACGCACTATTAATACTTATAGCCTAAAAAAGGAATTAATCTTCAGCTTTAATTTAAGAAACAATTGAATAATTAGATATTACCATAAAATACTTCCACCATACAACTATTTTTTTGATACCCCTTTTTACGTTTATTTTGTGGCCATGAAGATTGCTACCAAATTTATACATGCAGGATCGGAACCAGATCCTTCTACGGGTGCTATAATGACCCCTATTTATCAAACTTCCACTTATGTACAGGCTTCTCCAGGAAACCATAAAGGATACGAATATGCCCGTTCACAGAATCCTACCCGTAAGGCACTGGAAGACGCTTATGCAATTATTGAAAATGCAAAACATGGTCTTGCTTTTTCCAGTGGTGTAGCGGCTACCGATACGGTTTTAAAGTTGTTGCAACCTGGTGATGAGGTAATTGCTGCATCAGATATGTATGGCGGAACCTACCGTTTATTCTCTAAAGTATACGAGAAGTTTGGCATTAAATTTATCTATGTAGACATGAATAATGTTGATAATATCAAAGCGGTAATAACTACTAACACAAAGCTGATATGGGCCGAAACACCAACCAATCCATTAATGAATATTGTAGATGTAAAAGCAGTGTCAGAAATAGCTAAAGCGCACAAAATTATTCTATGTGTAGATAATACATTCGCTTCTCCATACCTGCAGAACCCACTCGATTTAGGTGCTGATATTGTAATGCATAGTGCTACCAAGTATCTGGGTGGACATAGCGATGTGGTACAAGGTGCTTTAATGATGAACGATGATAAACTAAGAGAACAATTATACTTTATACAAAAAAGCTGTGGTGCGGTTCCAGGTCCTCAGGATTGTTTCCTTGTATTAAGAGGAATTAAAACCTTACATGTTCGTATGCAACGTCATTGCGAGAATGGTATTAAAATAGCACACTATTTAAGAAATCATCTTAAGGTAGATAAAGTATTCTGGTGTGGTTTCGAAGATCATCCAGGTTATGCAGTTGCCAGCAAACAAATGCGTGGCTTTGGTGGTATGATGAGCTTTGAACTGAAAGATAAAAACATGGAAGCTACCATGAAAGTTCTTTCTTCTACCCATCTGTTCTCATTAGCAGAAAGCCTTGGTGGGGTAGAATCACTAATCAATCATCCTGCCTCCATGACCCATGCTTCCATCCCTAGAGAAGAAAGAATAAAGAATGGTCTGAACGATGGACTAATTCGCTTAAGTGTAGGAATAGAAGATGCAGATGATCTGATAGAAGATTTAAAGAATGCGATAGGGTAAATGGTTAAATAGTTTTTGTATTACAAAAATGGATTCATATATAAAAAAGAGGCGGAATTAATTCCAGCCTCTTTTTTATAATTACTTTGTATTATTACCATAAAACAATTAATCCATTTAACCTCCAATAAGAATTAATGTTTATGAATGCCTATATCTTCACCTTCACCACAATCTTCTTAATAATACCCTCTCCTATTTGCGGAGCATGTACATCTTCTGGGAAGAAAATAGCAAAGTCGCCCGCATGAAAATCAAAGTAAGTATCTGGTTGATCTTTAAAGAAAGTAACATCTTTCTCGGGGTTATAAGCATCTACAGGCTCTACACATTTATGTCTTGGTTTCCAGCCTAACTTCTCTGTTCCCTCTGGGCAAATTTGAATGTCAATATAATTATTGTGTGCTTCAAACTTAGCAGCCTCTGCTTTACTTCCTTCTTTAGCAGAAACCATGTAAAAAAGGTCTTTACCATCTATCTCATATTTTCCTACTTCAGCAGTAGCAAAATCAAGTTGTTTAATAGTTTCAAATGCCTTTGCAAACCTTGGATGCAATGCATTGTATTTCTCCGTATTGTCAAGATTACCTAAAATCATGGTATTCAATATTTAATGTTAGTTAAAACTAAAAATCCGCCTGCCTAAGCAAACGGATTTTGTATTTGGGGTTATAATCTAGCGTTGTACTCTACCAGAACCATCACCTGCAACCAGTTCATTAACTTCTTTCAAAGTAGCATGGTTAAAATCTCCAGGAATAGTGTGTTTGATAGCAGATGCAGCTACTGCAAATTCAGCAGCATCTTTAATGTTCTTACCAGTTACCAATGCATAAATAAGACCAGATGCAAATGAATCACCACCACCTACACGGTCAACAATGCGTAACTCATATTTCTTGGAATGGTAGAATTCTGTTCCATCATATAATAAAGCAGACCATCCATTATCAGAAGCACTATGGCTTTCTCTTAATGTGGTAGCAATATATTTGAAACCAAATTTTTCCTGCATTTGTTTGAATACACTCTTGTAACCGTCAAGGTTCAATTCACCTTTAGTTACATCGGTACCTTCTGGTTTAAAACCTAATGTTGTATCAGCATCTTCTTCGTTACCAATACATACATCTACATAATGGCAAAGCTCAGTCATCACAGCTCTTGCTTTCTCTGGACTCCATAATTTCTTACGGTAGTTAAGATCTATTGAAGTAGTAACTCCTTTAGCTTTTGCAGCTTTTAAAGCAGCTAAAGTTAAAGCAGCAGATTTATCGCTTAATGCTGGTGTAATACCAGTAGTATGGAACCAGTCAGCGCCTTCGAATATTTTATCAAAATCAAAATCAGTGATTTCAGCTTCAGCAATAGAAGCACCTGCACGATCGTAAATAACTTGAGAAGCTCTTACAGACGCACCAGTTTCTAAGAAATAAATTCCTAATCTTTTACCACCTTTAGCAATAAACTTGGTATTAACACCATAACGGCTAACAGCATTGATAGCTGCCTGACCAATAGCGTTATCAGGAACCTTAGTTACAAATACTCCTTCTAACCCATAATTAGCAGCAGCTACAGCAACGTTTGCTTCACCACCACCATAGTTTACATCGAAACTATCTGACTGAACAAATCTTTCAAAACCAGGAGTTGATAATCTTAACATGATTTCTCCTAAAGTGACAACTTTCTTTGACATAATTTTTTTGTTGAATTAATTATTATTGAAGATTTAAAATAGCAGCATTAATTTTATATTATAAAGCAAGACTTAAGAATGCAAAACTAATTAAACAAAAATTATAAATAAAAAAAAGTTACGGTAACGTTTACGTTGTTGATTCTAAAGGCTTTCAGCGAATGAACCTACCCTAAATAGCTATCCTAATAAATTATTTTTTATGGTTGAACCATTTTATTATCCCAACTTTGCTTCCAAATTATAAATAAAATATATGGATAAGAAATCAATTATTCTCGAAACAATTATTCAACAGGGAACATTGCCATTGTTTTTTTACAAGGATGCAGAAGTAAGTGCAGAAGTTCTCAGAGCTTTATATAGAGCAGGTATTAGAGCTTTTGAATATACCAACAGAGGTGTTGCTGCTTTAAAGAACTTTGAAGTTTTAAGAAAAGTGGCAGATACAGAATTACCAGGTATGTTCTTGGGTATAGGTACTATGAAGAATGGTAAAATGGCACAGGACTTTGTTAATGCTGGAACCGATTTCTTAGTTTGTCCAGGTTTAGTGGAAGGCGTTGCAGACGTTGCTATTAATAATAATATGCTTTGGTGTCCAGGTTGTATGACTCCAACAGAAATTATACAGGCAGAAAATATGGGGGCTTCTTTTGTAAAGCTTTTCCCAGGTAATATTTTAGGACCAGGATTCGTATCTGCTATTAAAGAATTATTCCCTAACACTTCTTTCATGGTTACTGGCGGTGTTGACACTACCAGAGAAAACATTGATAGCTGGTTTAAATCGGGTGTTGCAGCAGTTGGTATGGGTAGTAAGTTAATTACCAAACAATTACTGGAAAATAAAGATTATGCTACTATTGAAGCTAATACAAAATCAGTTTTAGAAATCATCAAGGATTTAAAGAAATAATTATTTTTCAATATTAATACCCTAAGGCTGTCTTTAACTAGACAGCCTTTTTTATTTTATCCAATGCTGTTGGGATATTAATTCAATGATTATTCTTTTTGAATAATACTTTAATTTGCAGTACAAATCATCTAATCAACAGCAATGAAAATAGCAATTATCAATGGACCTAACCTGAATTTGTTGGGTAAAAGAGAGCCTGAGATATATGGCAGTAGAACATTTGAAGAATATTTTGGGGAATTAAAATCCTCTTTCCTTTCTGTAGAACTCTATTATTTTCAAAGTAATATAGAAGGAGAGATTATCAACGAACTACAAAAGATTGGTTATTCGTATGATGGTATAATATTGAATGCTGGTGGATACACCCATACTTCAGTAGCTATTGGCGATACTATTGCTGCTATTACTACTAAGGTGATAGAAGTACATATTAGCAATATAGAAGCAAGAGAAGATTTTAGAAAACTATCCCACATAAGTGCAAAAGCCGTTGGAAGTATAGTTGGATTGGGCTTAAGCGGATACAAGCTTGCTATAGAATGGTTTATCAGCAATAAATAATACCGTATAATGTTGCAAAAACTTCCTACAAAACTATGGTACCTACTAGGTATCACAGTGCTATTTAAAATCATTATTGGATCTTCTATAGAACTCGGAAACGATGAAGTATATTATTATACTTATGCCCTGCAACCCGACTGGAATCACTTTGACCACCCTCCTATTGTTGGTATTTTAATCAGACTTACAACGCTTAATCTACATTGGCTAAGCGATTTATCTATGCGAATTGGTGCAATACTGGGTTGTGCTATCAGTACTATATTTATTTATCTAACTACACAAAAAATCAGTAATGATAGAGCAGCCTGGCTGGCAGCTATTATTTACAATGTATCCATTTATACAGGCATCATATCAGGACTATTTATTCTTCCCGATTCTCCACAGATGATCTTCTGGACAGCTTCCATTTATACAATGGTTACAATCATTGATAAAGAAGAAATCAATTTAAAACAATGGCTTACACTTGGATTATTCATCGGGTTATCCGCACTTTGTAAAGTTCATGGTTTATACCTTTGGGCAGGATTTGGTTTGTTTATCCTTCTACGTAAAAGCAAATGGTTACTATCCTACAAAATTTACCTTAGTGGAATTATTAGTCTGGTCTGCCTTATTCCTATCATTATATGGAACATACAAAATGACTTTATTACTTATCGTTTTCATTCAGAAAGAGTAAGCAATCATAGTATAAAATTTGATTCGTTTCTACAGGAGTTAAAGGGAGAAATGTTGTATCAGAATCCCATTATTTTCTTCCTCATTATTGTTGCTGTTATTTGGTTTATAAGGAACAGAAAACAACATATAAACAATTATATCATACTCCTTCTTTGCCTCAGCATTCCAATGATTGCACTATTCCTGGGCATCTCTTTATTCAACGAAACTTTACCACACTGGAGTGGCCCTGGATATATTCCTTTATACATTATTGCAGCTATTTATCTGGAAAATAAAGGTAAGATTGCTACGCCAACTGTTCTTAAAATAGCCGGCGGTTTGGTTGTTATTGTTATATTGGCTGGCAGCATTCTTAGCAATTTTGCATCGTTTAATATAGGCAATAAAGATTGGGAACATTATGGAGAATACTGTCCTACTTTGGACATATCTGGCTGGAACAATTTTGGAAAAGAAATGAAGCAACTGGTGGATGAAGATAAAACAAATGGTCGTATGAAAATAGCTGCACCAATCCTCATTACTAAATGGTTCCCTGCTGGTCATATTGAATTTTATATAGCAACTAAAACTAAACAACAGGTAATTGCTACTGGAAAGCTGGAAGACGTTCACAAGTTTGCCTGGCTAAATAAAGAACGAACAACTTTACAACTGGGAGATGACGCATATTGTATTGTTCCATCTAATGTAGACCTAGGTAATCCTGCTAAAGATTATTCCGAGTATTTTAATACGGTATCCGAAGCACAGATAATTCCACAGATAAGGGGTGGTAAAATTGTTAGATACTTTAAAGTATACCGACTAACGAGTTTAAAGAAAGTATTCCCTGCATTACTTCCTTAATTATTAAATAATATTTCCACTTTAGCGAAATAAATCTATATAAGTTACCCCTCTGTGATTTAACTTGAATTATTACATTAACTTAAATTCGTCATTTAGTCCATCCTCAAAAGTTAGATACATATAAAATTGATTTTTAGTCTATCCTCAAAAGTCAGATGCAGATA
>CAIVPM010000330.1 GCA_903907815.1 uncultured Chitinophagaceae bacterium
AGTTTCTTTAACCTGAAATCTACTCCCCCAAACATTGTCATTCTGGTGGTAGAAGGATTATCAAAAGACTTTAGTGGCGATGGTGCTTATGCTACCAGCTTCACTCCTTTTCTGGATTCTTTATCACATAAAAGTCTTGCCTGGGATAACTTTCTGAGTACTGCTCCCGGAACTTTTGCTGCACACCCTGCTATTGAAGGATCCTTACTATATGGCAAAAGAGGTTTCTCGTCCATGAACATTATGCCCGATCATTTATCGTTGATAAAAATACTGAAGGCTAATGGTTATCATACCAAATTTATGATTGGGTTTAATCCTGACTTTGATAACATGGGAGGCTTTATAAGATTGCAGGGAACGGATATGATATTATCGCATTATCCAAGCAAATACAAAGAGATGGGCATAGGTTCTGAAGGCTGGAGTATGGGCTATCCCGACGATGCTTTATTTAGCAGAACCTTTGAAGTGATGGACTCTTTAAAACAAACTCCTTACCTAAATATTTTTCATACAGCTACTACTCACATGCCTTATCTTTTTGCTCAGAAACCTCAGTATGATAAATACTTTGATGCAAAACTAAAAACACTGAATGTATCGGGAAGTGTAAAACACACTTTAAAGCATTGTAAGAATATATTAGTTACATACATGTTTGCAGATGACTGTATAAGAAAATTCTTTGCCGACTATTCCAAGCGACCAGACTTTCAGAATACTATCTTTTTTATAACAGGAGATCATCATATTGGCTCTTTTCCTTCTACCTGCAGTTTGGATGATTATCATGTACCATTGATCGTTTATTCACCTATGTTGAAAGCACCAAAAAAGTTCTATTCTGTAAATTCTCACAACAATCTTACTCCAACTATTTTATCCTTAATAAACAGTAATTATAAATTGCATAATTTTCCAAACGAAGTGCATTGGATGGGTGATGTAATGGATACTTTTGCAGGTTTTAGAAATCAACAGTCTATGCCTTTTATGGCCTGGAGCAGGGATATAAGCGACTATATTTATAAAGATTATATGCTTTCGTATGATAAGCTGTATAAAATAACGCCAGATATGCAACAGGAGCCAACTGTAAATGATTCTGTAAAACAATACATGACTAAGCTCCTGAATAATTTTAAGCAGATAAATAATTACGTATGTAATAACAATAAAATATATCCTGCTTCAAAGTTCAATGATCAGGCTAATAGAACATTATTATACGAATTCAATGATACTATACTTCATAAAATATATACTTTTAGTTCCGATTCACTGGTAATGCCTCAGTTTAAAATTCCTAAGAACTATAAGTTTATGTATGTAGAATTATCCTCTGAAGTTAACTTACAAACGCCTGGGCTGGATGATCAACCTTCGTATAGCATGTCGCTGATTGATGATAACATTAAAGATAAAAATTATCTATACTGGAGTAACAGAGATATTGTATTAATGTCCAAAAAAGACTTTGTAGAAAAGCAATGGAATGCAGTATCAACCAATGATATGTTTGCACTGGAAGATTATAAGAATAGAAAAAATATGGTTTTTGAAATAGGCATTTACACCCAGAAGAAACCACTAAGTCTATTGTATAAAAATTTTAAAGTAAAAGTATGGGGAGTGAATTAGTATTTATTGAGTAGATAAAAAAGCTACTAATTTATCCGCAGCTTTTCTTCTATGGCTATATTCATTCTTTTCTTCCATAGTCATTTCGGCAAAAGCTTTATCGCTTCCTTCAGGAACAAATACTGGATCGTAACCAAATCCATCAGTGCCCTTTCTATCATTTAAAATTGCCCCCTTGCATATTCCTTCAAACTGATATTCTTTACCTTCCAGTATCAAGGAGATAATGGTTTTAAACTGAGCAGTTCTATTGGTTATATTTTCCATTTTAGCCAACAGCTTATCTATGTTGTCACTAAAAGCTGCATGCTCCCCTGCATACCTTGCACTCTTCACACCAGGTTCTCCATTCAATTCCATTACCTCCAGTCCTGTATCTTCACTAAAACAATCTGCATTGGTAAGTTCATAAATTGTTTTAGATTTAGTAGTTGCATTTTCTTCCAGTGTATTAAAGGGTTCCGGAATATCAATATCAATTCCTGCTTCTTTAAGACTTTTAATATTGAACTTACCTTTTAAGGCAAGATTCATTTCTACTACTTTATGCTGATTGTTTGTGGCAAATATTAATGTTTTCATTTAATTATTTTCTAATTATAAAGTTGATAAATATTGATATGCTTCGCCGGCTACAAATACACTTCCACAGATAACAATCAAGTCATCTTTATCAGCATTTTCTATAGCAGATTTAATAGCAGAGTCAATGGTTACAAAAGACTTCCCTTTTAAATTATAGCCCTTAGCTGTCTCTAAGAGCAACGTTTCATTTAAAGCTCTGGGAATCTGTGCTTTGGTAAAATAATAAAGAGCATTATGAGGCATCAACTGCAGAACACTATTAATATCCTTATCCTTTACCATCCCCGTAACTATATGAAGTTTATTAAATACAGTATTCTTAATCTGATTTAAAACCTCCTTAATACCATGTGCATTATGCCCAACATCAATTACTATCATAGGGTTGTGTTGAATAATATCCCAGCGACCTTTAAGACCTGTTAGTCTGGTAGTATTACATAGTCCGTATAAAACATGCTCATCAGTAATATTCCAACCCAATGTTTTCAACTGCTGTATAGACTCCAGAACAGTAATCAGATTATGAATCTGATACGTTCCTTTAAGGTCTAATAAATACTCGTTTTCAATCCCAGTATCTGTATTTTGAATAGTAATATTTAAACTATTATTATCCAACTGATGTGACCGATAAAGCCATGATACTTCTGCAAAGAAAATAGGAGCACTTTCCTGCTGGGATTTCTGTATAAATACATCCTTGGTTTCTGGCAGTACCTCCCCTATCACTACTGGTGTATTCTGTTTTATAATACCAGCTTTCTCCGAAGCTATAAGTGCTAAAGTATCCCCCAGTAAATCGGTATGATCGTATGATATATTAGTAATAACCGAGAGCACAGGATGAATAATATTAGTACTATCCAGTCTCCCCCCAAGTCCTGTTTCTATAACTGCAACTTCCACATTCTGCAAAGCAAATAAGTCGAATGCCATTGCAACAGTGATTTCAAAAAAGGAGGGATGAATCTCCTTTAATTGAGGGGTGATTCTTTCTACAAAATTTACTACATAGTCATGAGGAATCATTAAGCCATCTACCTTAATTCTTTCTCTGAAATCAACTAAATGAGGAGATGTGTATAAACCTGTTTTATAGCCTGCAGACTGAAGTATTGCAGCAAGCATATGGCTTACAGATCCTTTGCCATTTGTACCGGCAACATGAATACATTTGAATTTATGATGAGGATTTTCTAAGCTTTCACATAAATGGATGATATTATCAAGCCCCTTCTTTATTGCGTCACTCCCCGTTTTACTAAACATGGGTAGTTGGGAATATAAAAAATCAATTGTTTCGGAATACGTCATTGACTGATAGAAATTAAAAAGCTTCTTTAGGCATCTCTAAAGTAAATGTACTGCCTTCTCCGAGGTTACTTTCCACAGAAATTTTACCTTTATGAGCATCTATAATAGTTTTCACATAACTCATACCAAGACCAAACCCTTTTACATTATGAATGTTACCAGTATGGGCACGGTAAAACTTTTCGAATATTTTACGCACTGTTTCTTTTGACATCCCTATACCATTATCGGAGACTTTAATACAGAAGGATTTGTCGGTAGTATAAGTTGAGATTTTTATGATTAAATTTTCCTTAGAATATTTAATCGCATTATCAATAAGATTGGAAATAACATTGGTAAAATGAACATCATCTGCCATTATAATATCATAATCAGCCCCAAAGTCGGTTTCAACTTTGGCTCCTCTATCATGTAGTTGCAATTCATAGTTATCTAAAACTCGTCTGATAACAGAATGAACCGATAACTTGTCCAACTGTAAATTCAATTCTCTTTTCTCCATTAAAGCAGCTTTAAGAATCGTCTCTACATGTTTATTCATTCTGATATTTTCTTCCTTTATAATATCAAAGAAATAACCCATCTTTTCGGGGTGCGCAATTATCTTTTCATTTTTAAGGGAATCAATTGCCAATGAAATTGTAGCTAAGGGCGTTTTAAATTCATGGGTCATATTATTAATGAAATCGCTTTTGATTTCACTCAATTTTTTCTGATTCAATATTGTTCTTACTGTAATATAGAAAGCTGCAACAATGATCAACATAAATATACCCCCACCAAGAATTACCCAAAAAAGCGAGTTCCAAACTTCTCTATAAAAATTAGGAATTACAATTATCAGTGTTTCATATTTTCCATCGGTAATATCACTTTCTGATTCAGGAACTATATTATAGTAAAATATTCTACTGTTTTTAGCATATAAATGTTGAGGGAAATTAGCAGACATCATCTCATAATCATCCGATGGGCTGGTAATAGCAAATTCGAATTTAATAAATTCTAAACCTGCTGCATCCAATACTGCCCTTATTTTATCCTGAACTTCTTTTGTAGTAAATTTCTCTTCAAGGGTAGGTGGTTTGACTAATTTTGTCAAATCAGTATTACCAAAAGAAAAGGTTTGAAATCTTTTAGGAAGTTTAATAGACGGTTTAGTTCTTTTACTAATGCTTAAATCATCTCTAACCAGATCAAATTTAGCATCCAGCTTAGTAAACAATTGTCGCCCCTGCGCTTCGGCTAAGTTATTCAACCAAGAGACCTGCAGAATAATCAATCCAAGCAGCGAAAGCGTTATTAAAATAACAATAATGGGTAAAGTTTTCCTCATTCAGTTTTTTAATACATTAATTGTAATACACAAATAAACAAAATGAATATTGGTAAACAGTACAGACGACTACTGTTTAAGATGTTTTTAACTTAATACTGTTCTACTTAAACTATAAAATTTACCTTTTATCAGTATAAAACTACAATTTATATTGCTTTTATGAAAAAGTCAGAGTGATTATATTACTTTTGAAAAATTCACATACCCGTATGCATGATTATGAATAAATTAAAAGGTTGGTTTCTTATTTCTTCGCTTGTTATTGTTAGTGTTCTATTTTTAGGTTTTACAAATTGCTCTATTAAAGGAACAGATCCTTCTGAAAAACAAAGATTGTTATCAACCGTTGGTACTGTTCTCGAAGAACAGCACTACAGTCCAAAGAAGATTGATGACGCTTTCTCTAAGCTAATCTATAAAAAATTTCTGGAAGAACTTGATAATGACAAAAACCTGTTCTTACAATCCGACATTAAAGAATTTAAACAATATGAAACTTATTTAGATGATGAGATTCATGGTGCTGAAATAAAATTTGTTCCTGCAGTTAATGCTGTTTACAATAAAAGAATTCCTGAAGTAGTGGTAATTTATCGTGACTTATTATCCCATCCTTTTTCATTTGATATTGATGAAACTATTCAGGTAGAAACCGAGAAACAAACCTATTGTGCAACAGTAGCAGACAGAACAGAGCGTTGGAGAAAGAAACTAAAGCTCCTAACGCTGGAAAGATATTCTGATATGCTGGATGCTAAAGAGAAGAATCCTAAAGACACTTCTTATAATAAACCTGACAGTGTTCTTGAAAAAGATGCAAGAGCGAAAGTTATGAAAGCTTTAGACAGAGTTTATGACAGAATTAAAGCAAAGTACGATGATAATGAGCGATTTAATGCTTATGTGAATACGATCACCAACATGATGGATCCTCACACTGATTATTTTCCGCCTGTAGAAAAAAGAGCTTTTGACGAACAAATGAGTGGAAGATTTTATGGTATCGGTGCTCAATTACAAGAACAGGATGGTATTATTAAAATTGCTTCATTACTTACTGGAGGGCCTGCATTTAAAAGCAATGAGTTTCTTGTAAATGATGTTATTGTAAAAGTAGCTCAAGGTAAAGATGAACCTGTTGATATTACTGGATATGACATTACGGATGCAGTTAAACTTATCCGCGGTAATAAAGGAACAGAAGTTCGTTTAACTATTAAAAGACAAGATGGAAGTGTGAAGGTTGTCTCCCTGATAAGAGACGAAATAGTTCAGGATGAATCTTTTGCAAGAAGTGCCGTTGTAAACGAAAATGGCAAAAAAGTAGGCTATATTTATCTCCCAGATTTTTATGCTGATTTCGATCGTCCAGATGGTGCAAGATGCTCAGAAGATGTAGCCAAAGAAATTAAGAAACTTCAAAATGAAAATGTAAGTGGTATAGTGATTGACTTACGTTTTAATGGTGGAGGTTCCTTATACGAAGTAATTCAAATGGTAGAACTGGTCATTAAAGGAGGACCTGTTGTTCAGGTAAGAGATAAAGAAGGTAAATCTTCTGTACCTCCTTACAGAAGTGGTGCATTATTGTATGATGGCCCTCTGACTGTAATGGTAAATGAAGGAAGTGCATCGGCAAGTGAAATTTTTGCAGCAGCTATACAGGATTATAAAAGAGGAATTATAATAGGTAGTACATCTACTTATGGAAAAGGTACTGTTCAAAAAAATATGCCTTTAGGTAAACGATATGATTTCTTCTCCGACCATTCTGAATTTGGTGCTATAAAACTTACTTTCCAGAAATTTTATCGTATCAATGGTGGCTCTACTCAATTGAAAGGGGTAACTTCTGATATAATATTACCTGATGCATATGATTATTTAAAAATAAGAGAAAAGGATAATCCTGCTGCTTTACCATGGGATGAAATCTCTAAAGCTAAATTTGATAAATGGGAATCCAATATTGATATAAATAAAGTAATTGCAGATGAAAATAATGCTGTAAAGGCAAATGATGCATTCAAATTTATTCAGTCTAACACTGCATGGTTAGCAAAGAAAAACGATGCTCCTATCAATCTTAATCTTGCTAAATATAAGGCAGAGCAAAAACTGGTTAGACTAACTGTTTCTCAGAATCAGAATTTAACAAAGTTAAAGAAAGAGATGGATATTCATTCTATGGAAGCGGATAAAGACAAGTTTGAAAATAATCCTGATAAATCTAAAGGGGACCGTTATAAAGCATGGCTGAAGTCTCTTAAAACTGATATATATATTCAGCAATCCGTTAAGGTTATAGAAGATATGATCAATTCAGCAAAAACAACCACTTCAAATCAGTAATACTGTAAGATGTATACCATTAATTGTAAAGGGCAGCTAATATCATTAGAGCAGCCCTTGGTAATGGGCATTATTAATACTACTTCCGATTCATTTTATGCCCAAAGCAGACAAGCTTCGGTAGACAGTGTGTTGTTTACTGCAGAAAAAATGATTTTCGAAGGGGCTTTCATACTCGATATTGGTGGACAAAGCACCCGCCCCGGACATATTATTCATACAGAAGAAACAGAGTTAAATACGGTTATCCCGGCTATAGAAGCTATTTCAAAAAGATTCCCTGAAACGGTTATTTCTATCGATACTTATCGGAGTAAAGTAGCTAAGTATTCTTGTAATGCTGGTGCTTCTATTATTAATGATATTAGTGGTGGCAGTGATCCTGAAATATACTCCGTTGCCGCTATTTGCAAGGCGGTATATATATTGATGCATATTAAAGGAACAACAGCTACAATGCATCATCAAAAACAGTATTGCAATATCCTTACAGAGATTTCCGACTACTTTATTCATAAATCTAATGATTGCTATAAAGCTGGCATTAAAGATATAATACTGGACATTGGTATTGGATTTAGTAAATCGATTGAAGAAAACTATTTCCTACTAAAAAACCTGGATGTTTTTGCCTCCTTAAACTTACCATTACTAATTGGATTATCCCGTAAATCTTTTATCTACAAAGCCTTAGGAATTACACCAGAGGAAGCATTAAATGGCACTACGGCATTAAACTTTCTTTCCCTTACCAAAGGAGCCAGTATTCTGCGTGTTCACGATGTAAAAGAAGCAGTTGAATTAGTAAAACTATGGCAGTTGTACAAAGGTTAAAAAGTAAATATCTATTGTTATTTTTATATAATTTATAGATATAATACCTACCTCATTTATCCTCACCACTTTTTTACCAATAAAATAGAATATGTTATCTGGAAAGAAATTTAAATCAAAGATTAATTCTTTTTTTGTGGAGTTAATACTTTCGTTTTATAGTTGTTTACCAAGCATATTTGTCAATCAAACATCATTAGGACATGCTTATGAAGTATATATATCAAAATAGAACCCATTGTAGGTTGTAATAATAAATAATACTATAAGGAATACAATATTGTTTTACAAAGTATTGCATATAAATACTATAATTACAATTTACTGTAGTAGATAAGTTTGATTTCTATTTAAAACAACATATTCGTACTCCATAAACACAGTTTTGGATAATACCTTGATTTCTTCCATTCAATAGTATATGTGTATATATGTTTGGGTTACATGAACAGGTTGGTAGTAGACGTGTTCCTGTTAACTGTATTCATGTTCCGGTATAGTGTATACGTGTACCAACTATTGGGTTTCGTGTACAGGTTATTGGTAGATGTGTTCCAGTATTACGAATTCGTGTACAGCTTAATGGTAGATGTGTTCCAATGTTACGAATTCGTGTACTGCTTAATGGTAGATGTGTTCCAATGTTACGAATTTGTGTACAGCTTAATGGTAGACGTGTTCCAGTGTTACGAATTCGTGTACCAGTCTTTTGTACACAACATTTTGTATACAAATATTGTAAATTTAGACGCGGTTAACAAAAAGTGGAGTACAAATCTCTTTGCTGAAAACACAAAACAAAACACTTTAATTCATTCTGGTTCCCTAAATTATTAAAACCATTGCATTGGGTTTCACAAAAACTCTTTATTGAGCTTCCCAGGTCTTTTTACCTGCCTTGAAACTTTCAATTGTTTTCTGATAAGACTCTTTATCGGTAGTTGCTTTATCCATTGCTTTCTGTTCCACCATAATTGCTTCCTCTTTGTTACCAAGCTTATACAATAGCTGCGCATAAGTATCCATAAATTCAGGAGCATTACTTACAGCGAACGATTGTTTGCTTATTGCTAATGCTTTCTGTAAAAGCTCTTTATCGTTTATCTTAGTAAACGCATTCCATGCCCATTCATTTAGTTTGTCGTTTGTAATTATACCTGGATATTTCTGAATATACTTGGAACCATCTTCGATAAGAAATTCTGTCATATTCATTTTTTCATAATAACTTAACTTCAGATATTCCGACATTTTACTACTATCAGGTTGTGTTCTAATATACTGTTTTGCATAAGATTCTGCTCTATCATCATAAAGATCATAAGCTTTCATTACAAATTTAAAAGCATTATCAGCTGATAATTTATTCAGTTCAAATTTACTTTTAATAGTATAATAGGCCATATTACTATCCAATGCATTAATGCCCTCTTTAATAATAGAAGTTGCTCCACCGGCACCTACACTTCTATGAAGCGCATCTCCATTGGAAGAAAAATAAAGAAAGGTTGGATATACATGAACCAGGAATTTTTTCTCCAGCATGGAAGCATCTGCACGCCAGGCAATAGTAGTTTCATTATCTTTTTTAGTACTATCCATTTGCGCCTTTACACAAATGAAATTTTTATTGAAAAAATCACCTACTTCTTTCATTGGAAAAATAGTAGAACTCATATTCTTGCATGGGCCACACCAGGTAGTATAGCAATCTACAAATATGCCTTTGTGTTCTTTAGTTGCTTTCTCAACAATTTGTTTCCACGATAATCCATGCTCAAATTTTATACCTGATTCCTGTGCGGAACATACTTTTAATGTCAAAAAAACAACCATTATCAATACAATACTTTTCATATATTTTCTATTTAATCTGATGTATATATTCTGTCAGCAATAATACGAATATTATTGCCTACATTTTATGTAACAAATTAAACGCATAGTAAAAAATAATGGTTTCATTGACTGTTGATATATTTTTGACTAGTTATTGCATAGGTGAAATAATAAATGATGCCCTCGATGTATGGGGAGTACATGGTGTAGGTGGTTGTCTGGGTTCTATTCTTTTAGGAGTATTTGCTTCCAAAGCAGTAAATGCAACTGGTGCAGATGGACTGTTGTACGGAGGAGGATCCTTCCTTGTTAAACAAACAATTGCAGTTGTTGCAGCATCGGCTTATGCCTTTATATTCACTTACCTGATGTTGATGGCTATCAATTTAATTACACCTGTTAGGGTAAATGATAAAATTCAGGAAATAGGTCTTGATGAAGGGTTGCATGGTGAACATGCTTATGATTCGGGCGTGCTATAAATACATCGTAAGTAGAGAGTGGCATGAGTTATGAGAAATACAAATTAACTTATTAGCGGATAAATACGTTAATACTATAGTCGCAGTGAAGGGAGAAAGGGAATGCTTAGCCAGTTTCCAAAAACAAGTTTCTGGCGACCAGTAATCCCTTTCTTTTTTCTTTTTGTATCAGTGTTAAACGTTCTGCCTTCCTTTGTATTAATTCTTAATTCATATTTGATTGTTTTGCCTCCGAATTCCCCACAATGGGTATATCTTCCCTATTTTATTAATCTTCAATTCATTTTATTTGCATCCTATTAAAAATTACTATCAGCGATGGACAATAATACAACTACTCCAGAGAAAGTACACGTACTAATAATTGGGTCTGGACCAGCAGGTTATACTGCTGCTATATATGCGGCCCGTGCCAACATGAAGCCTGTTTTATATCAAGGAATTCAACCGGGAGGTCAATTAACAATCACTACAGAAGTAGAGAATTATCCTGGCTATCCTGAAGGTATTCAAGGGCCAGAAATGATGGTAGATTTCGAAAAACAAGCAAAGAGAATGGGAGCTGATATCCGTTGGGGTATTGCTACCAAAGTAGATTTCTCTGAGCAACCTTACAAAGTATGGATAGACGATGAACATCTGATAATTGCAGATGCGATTATTATCTGTACGGGTGCTTCTGCTAAATGGCTGGGACTGGAAAGCGAACAGCGTTTAAACGGCTTTGGCGTTAGTGCCTGTGCAGTTTGTGATGGATTCTTTTTCCGTGGAAAAGATGTTGCCATCGTAGGAGCGGGTGATACAGCTGCCGAAGAAGCATTATACTTATCCAAGCTTTGTACCAGCGTTCACATGATAGTTCGTCGCGATGCTATGCGTGCCAGTAAAGTAATGCAGGATAGAGTCTTGAATGCACCAAATATTAAAGTATACTGGAATAGTGTAACCGACGAAGTACTTGGCGATCATAAAGTTCATGGTGTAAGAATAAAAAATACTGAAACAAATACTACCGAAGAAGTAGCTGTAAGTGGTTTCTTTGTAGCTATTGGCCATAAACCAAACAGCGACATATTTAAGCCTTGGGTGGATATGGATGAAACTGGTTATATTAATACTATCCCTGGCACTACTAAAACCAATGTAGAAGGAGTATTTGCTGCAGGTGATGTTCAGGATAAAAACTATCGTCAGGCAGTAACAGCTGCAGGAAGTGGTTGTATGGCAGCATTGGATGCAGAACGTTATATAACTGCGAAAGGATTAGCTTAATTAAAACATTAATACTTTTCAAAGTCAATAGATTTATTCAATTAATTTGAAGGACAAAAATTAAAGTGGTATACATTTTCCGGTATACTTTCCTGTAGTATTTTATCTTCTTCAAACTTTTCTATTCCGAATCTGTTGTTCTCTTATTTTTACACTCATGGCGGTTAAGAATAAAGCAACTAAGAAAGCAGCAGTTACCAATCATATTGGACTGCCTACTACAAGCGAATACATTGAAGTATTTGGAGCAAGGGAGCATAACCTTAAGAATATTGATATTAAAATTCCTAAGAATCAACTGGTAGTATTTACTGGCGTTAGTGGTAGTGGAAAATCTTCTCTCGCTTTTGATACAATATATAATGAGGGGCAAAGGAGGTACATGGAAAGCTTTGGTGCCTATGCCCGTCAGTTTATTGGCGATATGGAACGCCCTGATGTTGACAAAATATCTGGTCTTTCGCCAGTTATTTCTATCGAACAAAAAACAACTAACAAAAATCCACGCAGTACCGTTGGAACAGTAACAGAAGTATACGATTTTATGCGTTTGCTTTTTGCCCGTGCGAGTCTGGCATACAGTTACAATACGGGTAAACTGATGCAAAAGTTTAGTGAAGAAGAAATTGTTTCTAATATTTTCGAACGTTTTAATGGAGAAAAAATAGTGCTGCTCGCTCCATTGGTAAGAGGAAGAAAAGGGCATTACCGCGAACTGTTTGAAGAGATTAGAAAGAAAGGTTTTCTGAAAGTAAGAGTTGATGGCGAAGTAAAAGATCTTACTGCTAAGATGCAAGTAGATAGATATGCAATTCACGATATAGAAGTAGTGGTAGACCGCCTTGCTGTAACCGAAGATATGCGTGTAAGATTAGGACAGAGCGTTCAGCAGACCTTGAAAATGGGTAAAGATTTAATGTTTGTAACCGGTCCTTCAGAACAAGCTACTTATTCCCGCTCCCTGATGTGTGTAGATACTGGCATTAGTTATGAAGAACCTTCTCCAAATGCTTTCTCCTTTAACTCTCCTTATGGCGCTTGTCCTACCTGTAAAGGGTTAGGAAATGTTTATACCATTAATATAAATGAGGTAGTACCCGATTATACTAAATCTGTAAAAGAAGGTGGTATAGCACCTTTGGGGGAAGAACGTGAAGCAAGCGTTTACCGACAGGTAACTGCATTTGCCAAGAAATATAAAATCAATCTTGACAAGCCTCTTAAGGAACTCCCTAAAGAACAACTTGATTTACTATTATACGGCGACAAAAACATAACATCAGATCTTGCTCTTGATCTTGATGACGAAAATATTCCAGACACCTTTACTGGTAGTTACGAAGGGATTATACCCATGCTTAAAAGATGGTTTACATCTACCCAAAGTAATGATGCTTTAAAGGTTTGGGTAGAGAAATTTATGGAGCTATCTTCCTGCGATTCCTGCAAGGGCGCAAGATTAAGAAAGGAGAGTTTGTGGTTTAAAGTACATGACAAAAATATCGCTGAATTAAGCAATCTGAATCTGGACAAATTAATGGACTGGTTTAAGGGTATTGAAACCAACCTTTCTGACAAACAAAATGCTATTGCAAAAGATGTATTAAAAGAAATCAGAGAACGATTAGGGTTCTTGTTAGATGTTGGTCTTACCTATCTTACAATGAACCGTCCTTCTAAAACACTAAGTGGCGGAGAAGCACAGCGCATAAGGCTTGCAACGCAAATAGGATCGCAGTTGCAAGGAATTACCTATATACTGGATGAACCAAGTATTGGTCTGCATCAAAGAGATAATCATAAGTTGATTTATGCTTTACAAAACCTTAGAAATATAGGCAACAGTGTATTAGTAGTTGAGCATGATAAAGACATTATGCTTGCAGCAGATTACTTGATAGATATTGGCCCTAAAGCGGGTAAATATGGTGGCAATATTGTTAACGCTGCAACACCAGCTGAGTTTCTAAAATCGGACACAGAAACAGCGCAATATCTTAATCATAAAATATCTATACCTATCCCTGCAGAGCGCAGAAAAGGGAATGGTAAATTCATTGAACTAAAGGGTGCTAAAGGAAACAATTTAAAGAATGTATCGGTTAATTTCCCGTTAGGAAAACTAATAGTTGTTTCTGGAGTTAGTGGTAGTGGCAAATCTACATTAATCAACGAGACCCTCTACCCTATTTTATCACAACATGCGTTTGACAGTAAAACACAGCCTTTGGATTTTAAGACTGTAACTGGTTTAGAAAATATAGATAAAGTAATAGAAATAGATCAGGCTCCTATTGGTAGAACCCCAAGAAGTAATCCTGCAACCTATTGCGGATTCTTTACCGAGATAAGAACCTTATTTGCCTCCTTACCCGAAGCAAAAGTGAGGGGGTATAATGCAGGACGTTTCTCTTTTAATGTAAAGAGTGGCCGTTGCGAAGTTTGTGAGGGTGGCGGCATGAGGGTTATAGAAATGAACTTCCTACCCGATGTATATGTACACTGTGAAAAGTGTAACGGAAAAAGATATAGTCGCGAAACACTGGAGATACGCTATAAAGGGAAATCAATCAGCGATGTATTAAATATGACGGTTGATGAGGCTTGCGAGTTCTTTCAACCTATTAGTTATCTGTTCAGAAAAATAAAAGTATTACAGGATGTAGGGTTAGGTTATATAACCCTTGGACAATCGGCTGTAACACTTAGTGGTGGCGAAGCACAGCGTGTAAAACTGGCCACTGAATTAGCTAAAAAGGATACTGGTAAAACTTTTTATATATTAGACGAACCCACAACAGGTTTACATTTTGGAGATATAAAAATGTTGATGGAAGTTATTAATAAACTGGTGGATAGAGGAAACTCTGTATTAATTATCGAACATAATATGGATGTAATCAAGCTGGCAGATCATATCATCGACATAGGTCCTGAAGGAGGAGATGGAGGTGGTAAAGTATTGTTTGAAGGTACTCCTGAAGAAATGATAAAATTAAACAAAAGTCATACAGCAACTTATCTGAAAATGGAGTTTAATTAACCCTCATCATTCAAGTCTGTCTTATCAAGGATAGCTTCAAGGGATTGTAATTGTTTAGTTGTCTCTTGAGCTTCAATAATATATTGCTGTGCTTTCTGTTGTTCGGTAGCTAACCATAGTAGTACCATTGCAATATAATCCTGAGTATCTTTTCCAGCAAAATCGTTTCTGTATTCTGTTATTTTTTCGTTTACCAGCTTAGCTGTTTTACGCAGGATTTCTTCGTGCTGAATTTCTATTTTCAACCGATAGGTTCTATCGCCTATTAATATATTTACGGGTATTAATTCTTCTTCCATTATTATTTAACGTTTATAGCAGCAATACATTTATCTATTTCTTTAAGATAGAAATCTATCTTCTTTTTAATAGCTGCTTTCTTTTCCGGATCAAGTTCTGAAAGCTGTATA
>CAIVPM010000331.1 GCA_903907815.1 uncultured Chitinophagaceae bacterium
GTAACTTATTTTTTAGAAAACTAATTCAACTTTGCCAAAGTGTAAATCACTATTAAAAATATGTAGTGCTAACACTATCATTAGGCTTGTAAAAAAGCCATTTAATAAACGATTAAATTTTACATTATGAACGGCAAACAGAAAGCACAAGTAAGGATGTTTACAGTAGTAGCATTATTCTTTACTAAGTACATGGATGTATTGAAAACATTCATTGTTTTATTGGATGAGATGACCAATTTTACCAATAAGAATAAAGAGTTGAAAATTTATCTGGGAGAGCAGGATCTTGGAGTAGGAGGTGTAAAAGATGATAAAGAGACCCTTAAGCACAAGATGATTGATAATATTATGCCACTTGCTAAGCTTGCCTGGAACTGGGCGAAAAAGAATAGTAATTCGGTAATGATGACTTTATTTAAAGTATCGGAAACTGATTTTGAAGGTTCGGAAGAAAATGCTATCACACTTGCTAATAATATTATAGCTGGATTTGATAAGATTAGTGCGGCTGATGCTATAAAGTACCATATTACTCCATTGAAGGTAACTGATGCAACAACTAGTATTGCCAATTTTGCAGTGGAAGTAGGAACGCCTGAACAGCAAAAGATTGTGGTGAAAGATGCTACTGTAAATATTGATAAATGTATAAAGGAAATAGGTGTTATTCTGGTGAGCTGTGATAATTTTATTGATGGTGAATTCTGGACTAATACAGATTTAAGAAACGAGTATCATTTTAGCAGAAGGGTTGGTAGTAGCGTGATACAACATACTGCGCTAAAAGTGCAGGTGTATGGAGATAAAGAACATACTTTACCTATTGCGGGTGCAATGATTGGTATTGATTCGCTAATGAGAAGCGAGCAGACTAATGAACTGGGCGAGGGTGAGATAGTACAATTTACTGCTGGAACTTATCAGCTTTCTGTAAAAGCAACTGGCTATGGAGATGCAGATGTTCCTTTTGCAGTAAAGAGAGGAAAGCATACCGAACTGATTGTAGTATTGGTACCTAATACAATAGAAGTGTACATGACTGATTTTAAGGGATTGCCAACAAATGAAGGAAGTGTGAGTATAGTAGATACCACTATTTCTGGTGTGACCAATGATTTGGGATATAATTGTTTAACTGGAGTACCTGAGGGCAGTGGTACTGTGGAGGGTAGCGATATAAATGGCAATTTTGCAAAGAAATCTTTTGAAATGGGCAATGGTAAGAGATTGAGGATTGATTTGAAGTTGGAATAAGGAACGTTTAACGTTTAATACAAACACAATTGATAATTTAAATACATTTATTATACTATGGGGAGTGGTATAATTTTTGATAGCCTGCGGATCTTTCTGCGGGCTTTTTTTTATATAGAGGGACAATAAGGACTGATGCGACACTCTACTATTTTGTGTTGGAAGCAATAGCAAGAAAATCAGCTGTAAGCTAGATTGACTACGGCACAGGTACAACTAGTGCTGAGATGCACTATGTGTATATTGTAAGTTATTCCGAGAGGGGCTTGGAAGTATGGAATATTGAACATACATTTGGAGGGTTAAGTGTTAAGCGTTAATTTATTTAATGGTTTTTATAAATAGTTTGCCTATGATAAAAATACAGTATGATTGACATATTAAACAATTAAACATGGGCTGTTCTTAGGAGCAGCCTTTTTTATTTTAGGCAACTGGCAAAGTGTGGGTGATAGTTAGTTTAAGAGGTTTAAATCGTTTAACGTTGAATACAGATTAGCGGATTGACGGATTTGCGAATTGGTACAAATACAGGTGGGGAACTTTAGGGACTATTGTGACATTCTACTTTGTTGTACTTGGAATAACACAAAGAAATGCAGCTACAAGCTGAAATAAATTACGGCACAGGTACCACCAGTGCCGAGATGCACTCCGAATATTTTGTAAGCTTTTCCGAGTTGGCTATTTAGCTTTACTTTATATTCTATATTTACAGTCCCTATTTAAAGTCTATGGCTGATTTAATTTTTTTAAAAGCGTTAAGAGATAAACTTAAAGGTGGTAACACAAAATCAATACACTTAAATGTATTACCTGGAAGATATGTTACAAGATTAGATTTTTCTAATCTTAATTATATACATACTGGATTAGCAGAACAATTCCTTTTATCACTTTTAACTAAAGCTTGTTTTGAGTTTAAAATTTCATTTGACGGAATTGATTTTAATTCTATACAAACTGAAGAACAAAAAAGGTTAGGGTTGCTATCAAAACGTTTAAACTCAATAAATATTGAAAATGACGATAATTATAAAGAGCACGGTATAAAAACTTTTGGATTTGGATTTCCTATTCTAATTAAACCTTCAAAACAAGATCCAAATAAAATCATTAAAGCTCCAATTTTCATTTGGCAATTAGATATAATAAAGTCCACAAATAAGGTTAACACATGGTCGATACTTCGCAATAAAATAAGAAACGAAAATGGACAAATAAAAGACGAAGAAGTACATTCTGTTGGGTTAAATGAAGTTTTACTTTCATTTCTAAAAACAGATGAAAGTATTTTAATTCCACAAATAAATGAGGAACTATTAGAAGACGCAATTATAGATAAAAATGAACTTATAGATGAATGTTATAAAGTTCTAAAATCTCTAAATAATAATACTTCAACAAGTTTCAAAGAAAGTTTGTTAACTAAATTTAGTGAACCCCTGAATCAAATACCGGAATCAAACACATTAGAATCATTTTCAGGAAATATACCATGGATTCATTTTGGTGGAGTTTTTGGTCTTTTCAGAACACAAAAGGAAAGTATTATTACTGACATTGATAAACTAATTGAAAAATTTGATGATTTTGAATTTGAAAATTTAGTAGTTGAAAATTTTTCAGGAACAGCACATAGCGCCGTTGAAACCGACCCAAGTCAACAGGAGATTTTAACTTCACTAGGGATTGAACCAAAAAAAATCATTCAAGGCCCACCCGGAACAGGAAAAAGTCAAACACTTACTGCACTTATAACAAATGCTTTAGCTAATAACCTTAAATGCCTAGTAGTTTGTGAAAAGAAAACTGCACTTGATGTCATTAAAAATAATTTACATAGAGAGAACGAACAATTGGGTTCATTGGCTGCTGTTGTTGAAGATATTAATAAAGATAGAGATGGGATTGTAAATATTGTAAGAGATAGATTAAACAACTTAAGCCTTTATGGCAATTATCCTCAAGTTTTCTATGATAATATTCGCCAAAAAGTTGAGACTAAAGCATATGAATTAAATCTACAACACAAAGAGCTTGATAAAATAATTTACCAAGGTAAAACATGGACACAATTAGTAGGTGAATTCTTGAAAATTGAAAGATTAACTAAATATCAAGAAATAAATAATAAACTTGATTATAAAGAGTTTGAGTTTCATAAAGATGAAAATGAGCTTCAAGAATTACTAAGTAAAATAAAAATCGGAAAAAAACTTTATAATGAAATAAAGACACTTGACCACCCCCTAGAAATTCTAAATGAAGAAATTTTTAGTCAAGAAATATCTAGAGTAGTACAACATAGATTAGAAGAAATTGAAAAGACAAATTCAAAACGTTTACAAGAAATAAAATTTGATCTTCAGGGGGATATTAAAACATATGAAATATGGCTTGACAATCATTACA
>CAIVPM010000332.1 GCA_903907815.1 uncultured Chitinophagaceae bacterium
CCCTTCAATAGGATCATTGAATGAGTCTAATCTAGTAAAATGAAGTTCTGAAGTGTGTAAAAAATCAAGAAGCTTGTGTAAGTCTAGATACTTCCATAGATACTTGGCGTCAGGTTTATGAATGTCAATTTGCCCTACTGCTCCCATAGTTTGTTTTTTTACTGAGTGTTAAAGATACAATATGTGAATAGAAAGAGCAGCATATAAAACAGTTTAAAAATTTCCACAACGTTTACTTTGCAGCTTGGTATTAACTTTTAAGCTTGATCTACATAAATGCAGGGGGTATACCGCTTCTACTTAAGACCGGGGGTAGTGATAAGAGAGGACTCCCAACACAGCCAAATACAAGCTCTAAAAATTATAGTCAAAATATTTTTTCATAGTACAGATCAGTACCTGACTTTGTAAAAGTAAAAAACCTCCAATACATTAAAGTATTAAGAGGTTAATTAGCCTGTGAGTAGATAGGCAGAATAAGGGTTAACGGAGCAAAGATAGGATATTTGAGTGTTATAGCTATATATTGCATCTGATTCTCTTGCTCTACAGCAATTATGTTGTTGTAGGAAATGTATAACCCCGAAGTGTATCTTAGCCAACCTCTTTCTCTACAACCTGAATTTCTTCATCGGTTAAATCATAAAGCTTATAAACCATATGGTTGATTTTGTAGTCAGAGGCATCTATGACTTTTTTAATTCTAATAGCTTCTTCTTTCTCATGGTCAAAAAATGTTAGCCACTCATTTTCCTGCTGTAGAGAAAGTTTAATCTTTTGCTTACTAATCTCTTTACTGAATTCTTCAAAAGTTAATGTGAACCACTTTTCAAGTTTGTTATTTATATTAATTGTAGGGAACTTGGTACTTAATAATCTGGTAAATGAGTTGTAGAATATGCCTTGTTTTTTTATACTTTCCTGATGATCTTTTACTAATATTTCTAGGGCACTATTCTCAAATATTTTAGGAATAGGTATGGTCATAACTTTATCTCTTCTAAAATCAAAAAAACCACCTTGTAAAGTTGTACAAATATTCTTAAGATAAAGAAATGTAAGCCTTGAGTTAAGAATACCCAAAAGACAAAATGACTTCGAGGCAATAAAATAATTATTATTGGACAACAACAGACTTCCCTCATTATCTAGATAAAAGCCACATTGATTTGTTATACTTCTCCAAATTATTTTTGGCTGCTGGATTTTATCATAATAATCACAAGGTCTCAAATTCCACCAATTTTTACCTTTATCACCTCTCTTAATTAAATCCCCCTCATAATTTTGAAGCCACTTAAATACCGTAGGATACAGTGTTTTAATATCTAAATCAAATTGGGTAAATAGCAAGAACTTTTCTCCATCATCAAATCTGTACCTGTAAATTTCTTGCCCAGTGGCAACGGGCATAATAATTGCACTTGCAGTAGGATCTTCATCAAGTATTAGTTGCTTTGTTTCCTTGTCAATAATGAACGCTTCATTTTTTCCAGTTTTAATACCTAAATATATTTGCTTGTTTACAACTTCTGAAAGTGGAATAGATCGTTTAGCTACTTTGTTAAAAACTGAAATCATCTCACTGCTAAAAAAGTTCCACTCAGATTCATCTTCAATAATTGAATAAGGTAAACCCTTTTGATTCTTTAGTAAAGATGCTAGTGGGAATTCTCTTGTTTTTTTATTTATCTCTGAATAGGTAAAAGTTGAATCATGTTTTTGCTTTGTAAACACAAAGATTAATGGGTATGTTGTTGCATCAGCAAATACCGGGTAGTCATCAAAATCAAATATTGTCTTAACAGAAATATTATTCTTGATGGTATTTCTTATCTCTTTGCCATAAGTCGCCTTTAAAAACTTGTTTGGAAGAATGAATGAAAAGTAGCCATCCTTTTTTAATATCTTAATACCCTTCTCAATAAAGTAAGTATATAAATCAGCCACACTATTATAACACTTATAATTCAGTTCTAGGAATGGTTTAATATCCTTAAATAATTCTTGCCTAACGTAAGGTGGGTTGCCAATCACAACATCAAACCCTCCTTTTTGAAATACTTGCGGGAATTCTTTTTGCCAATTAAAAGCTTTTTCTCCAGCTACTTTTATATCTTCAATTAAAGAGTTCCCACATTTAATATTGTTGTTTAGGTCATTTAGCTTTCTGTTGGGTTGGGCTGTTCTTAACCATAATGAGAGTTTTGCAATCTCAACACTCTCTTCATTTATGTCAACACCATATAAATTATTCTCTAAGATGCTGTTTTCAATATCTGTAAAAGCAATACTGGCTTTGTGAACCTTCGCTTGTAGTTCATCAATATAATTGTGTTCAGAAATTAAATAATCTAATGCTTGGTTAAGAAACGCTCCAGATCCACAAGCTGGGTCACAGATAGTTAATTGTAACAACCATTCTCTATATTGATTTAATCGATCTGTTAGGACTTTTCTTGTTGCTGTTTGCCTTTTTTTGTCAGTGATGTACTCAGATTCTTTGATTAGAAGTTCAACTTTTTTATCAGAACACAGTTTCCCAATTGTACTATCTACAATATACTTTGTGATATATTTTGGCGTATAAAAAACACCTTCCTTTTTCCTTTTGGTTAAGTTTTTATCAACAGTCAGTCCTTCTAATTGTGCTTTTATTTCATCTAACTCATTAAGTGAGTTTTCAAATATGTGCCCTAGAATATTAACATCTACCTCACTAGCAAAGTCATACTCAGAAAGTTTTAAAGTATGTGTATAAAGTAGTTCATTATTGATTTTAATATCATCTAGAATATCATCAGATTTAAACAAACCTCCGTTATAAGCAAATACATCAAACTGTTTGCCTTTAAATCCGGTATTTAAATAACCAAAATATTTTTTAAATCTGTCATAGAGTGGGACATTCTCATCCAAATCTTTAAGTTGTTGCCATTGATTAAGAATAAGTCTAACTGAGTTAGGCGGTAAAAGTTGTCTGTCTTCAGCAAAGAATAAAAACAGAAATCTATCCAGTAACTTTTGAGATTTTTTAAAAAGGTCTAATGGTTTGTATTGTGGATTTAGTGCAACTAAACTTTGATGCAATTCTCTTTTAAATAGTGAGTAGTCCTTGTAAAGTTGTTTTGTGATTACATCCTCTTGACTTAAAGATTCTTCTTTTATCTTTTTGGGCAATCCTTTCTCAATGTGTATAAATGACAGGCACAAATAAAGAATCTCAAACTCTTTTTCAGTAAGAGTAAACAGGTTAAATTCAACATATTCAATAGCATTGTCAATGTAAAATCTTAACTTCTCATAGTTTGAAGTAATGATGTAAACGCAATCCGGTTGGTTGTTTTTATATCCAAATGCTTGTGTTTCTATCTTACCTAAATCTACAGTTTCAGTGCCTTTGAGTTCTATGACGGCTTTTACAACATCATTAATAATAATAGCACCATCAGCCTTTTTTGCATCCTTTACATTTTTATATTCAGTTGTCAGGTTGTAATTAGGGTTGGGGTATTTCGTATATCCTAAAACGTTAACAAATAAATCAATCAGAAACTCTCCTTGATATTGCTCTTCTTTTCCATCTCTAATGTTTTCTTGTATTGTAGGATTGTGGAAATGAGCCTTGAATTTGTTATACGCTAAATCCAGGGCTTTCTTATCTAATGACTTTATATACTTATTTAATACTGTACTTTGAAAGATACTCATAATCTAATTAGTTTTTTTGGGAGTATAACACAGTTTTTCAGAATCCCTAAAAGCTGTTAAATCTTTATCCAGTATTTTTATTACTGCTAGATTTTTACTCTTAGTTATTTCTTCCATTTTTTCCTTAAGCTTAATAAAACCATTGAAGTAGGACTTGTCAGTTTCTTGTATCTTTTCTACATTATCTTTTAGTATCATCCAATACCTTTCTATATAGTATGAATATGTTTCCCATATAAATTCAGGGTCAATCATTTTTTTCTCACAGAACAAACTAATATTCTCAAAGAAAGACAAAACAGCCTCTTCTTCCACATTAATGGAGGTCTTAATATGGTTTTCACATACTGTTCTTCTTGCTCTTCGCATTCTTGTTGACCACCACTGCTCCTGTAAACTGTTTAAAATAGTAACAATATTAATGTTTACCTGATCCTTTAGTTGTTTGTTTTGTATACTAATTTGCCTGTTTTGTATTTTCACTTGCCTAAAAATGAAAACTAAGGTTGCAGCATAAAAAACAACTTGCAACATTGTCCAAAACCAGGAGGATTTTTCTCCCCAATATTTTGATGAAATATTTTCACAGTAACAGCATAAAAGGTGGTTGTCGTAGAGCATAAGTGTTATAATAATTAAGAGCAGATTTAACTTTCTGCTTTAAACAAAAATAAACCAATTAATGATGAAGCTACCTAAATGTTTAATAAAACTTGGGTTGTTAACAATTTGCAGAAATTATCAACGCATGTATAAGTCACCTTCAAATGAATTATATTTGTGGTAGAGAATGAGTTTACCCGTATTTTCATTCTCTTTAACTCAGAAGAAAGAACGCTAAGCCTACCAGAAGAACTACCTATACGCCCTCAGAAAAAGTCATTATTACAGATCTCCGGAAGAACTAAGTCAATACAATTCTCTACAACAACCAGAAGAACTAAGTCAGCGCATTCCAGAAGCACTTCACTTGCCCATTTTAAAATGAGCTAAGTAAGTAATATCACTCAAAGTTTATCTAAAGGGTTTTTTTTTAAAGAACTCAACAAAATCAATGCTTTAAACAGCTTTCTGTGGTATGTTATATACCATTGTGAAGTATAATATTAACTTAACTTTTAGTAAGATGAAAAACAAATATTCAACAGTAACCTATATAGATGGGATGCATATAGACTATGGAACCGGGATTAAGGTTCCGACAAGAAAGTCTAAAACGATTATGACCAGTGGTGTCAAAAGATATAATAATTGTCTTCACAAAACAGCTTCTTTACCTGCTTCTGCAAGAAATCTATTGGACTATTTAGTACAAATCATGAACTTTGCTAATGAAATAGAGAATTCATTTTGGGTTAGGCAAGGGTTTCTAGATATTATGCGCAAAGATTGCGGTATTAAATACTCAAAGGAGACAGTAAACAAGGCCTTTCAAAAATTAAAGAAGGTAGGCTTGTTAATTCCATTTAGTAATAAAAGAGCTGTTTATATCGTCAACCCACTTTGTTTCAGTTTAACTACAGAACAGACAAGAGCGAAACTTATAAGAAGTATACTTAATGCTACACCCGATGGCAAGTACAGAGATACAGATAAGAGTGCAATGGGTTCATAGTTGTTCTTCACTATTACTTTTGAGAATACTGGACACTGACCGAAAATTGAAAGAGAAGAATAGAAGTAATATAAGTTTGATTTGTTATACATTTATTTAAACCTTTTATATTGCAGTTATGAGTGATGATAAACAGTCTTTTAATTTTACATTTTTCAGCAAGGAGGAAATAGATAAGAAGTTTAATGCTATTCTTGAGCAGTGTTCAAGTCTTACATCTAATGAGGAAATTATTAAGATTATTGATGCTGTCTTTTACAACAGGATTTTGTTAATGATTAACTTTAATCATGAATCTCCTAACTTATATGTTTATAGAGTAACTAAAGTTTATGAGGGATTCAATTCTTCTGCTACTGACTGTTTCTCATATCCTCCCGACCCTAAACTTGGGAGAGCAAATCTTAAAAGTGTTCCAGTATTTTACTGTTCTTTTGACCAAACTACAGCATTAAGAGAAATGAAAGATGCATTGAAAGAAGATGAGACTTTGTACCTTTCTAGATGGTGTATTAATTTTAGCGAAGAGGTGTACATGCATACTGTTATGCTTAATTCTATTACTGAAAATAAAAAGATTTTTGCTGCTGATCTGATTAAAAATCAATTAGAGCAAACAGATAAAATGATGAGTAACTCACCTGAAGGAGCAAGACACGGTCTTAAGCATTTATTGTTAAGAATTGGAGATCTGTTTACATTACAAAATGAAGAATATTACAATATCACTTCTGCCTATGCTCATGATACACTTTATGGTTCAAGGAAAAAGGGAGCAAATATTTCTATGATAATGTACCCTTCAGTTGTTTCCGGTCACAATGGAGTAAACTTTGCTATTCATCCAGATTTTGTTAATAGTTCTATGATGCACTTAGATCAAATCTTTAAGCTAAAGGCGAATAAAATAAACGATGATAACATTAACGTTTCAATAAGTGAAAAAGGACTTATAGCTACAGATGGGACTATTGAGTGGAAGAGACCGACTATTAGTATAAAGCAAATTGAGTTTGATAAAATACAAATATGGACACATGATAAAAATACTTTTAAAGGTGAAGTAGCATTGAATATGACCATTAATAATAGCTCTAAAACTGTTAAAGACTATATTAAAGAGGAACTTAGTAAAGTTAATTTACTGGATGCTGTAAAAGAAATACCTTTTACTGATGACGTTTTTGAATTTACTTCAGCAGAAAGATTATACAATCTTATATTAGAGTTAGATCACGGATGTAAGATAGAAACAAATAGTTTAACTAATGAAGGGTGTAATTGTATCGCTTTTATGCAGGTTCCAATAAGTTGGATTGATGATTATAGGTAAGTCTAAGTAAAATGTGTAAGCAATAAAAAAGCAAGTGCTCCGGTACTTACCCAGAGTTATCACTTGCCTATTGTGTGCTACTTAAATATTGAATCGCACACATGTTTATTCATGTCATCTATTACTTCATTCCCATAGTTGTCAAGATATATTCCGGTTATCCTGTTTCCATACTCATGCCCCAAAGCCTCTGCTATCTGGTCTTTGGGGTAGTCCAGAGATTTTGCAATATTGCTCCAGGTGTAACGTGCTACATAAGTAGTGAGTGTTAATGGAAGCTCTAATAGTTTACCAATTTTCTTTAGTTGAGTGTTACAAGATTTCATCCTCAGTCCGGATTCCTTTCTTACTTCATGTTTCAGCACATTGTCAAATTCAAAGTAGGAGATTAAATATTTACTGTTTGGACTCTTGTAGATATTAATTATTCTTTCAGCCTCCGAAGTAATTTTAATAGTGTATAGCTTACCCGTTTTTCTTCTTTTGTAAACAATTCTTCCATTTTGTATGCTACCATGTTCTAGCAAGATTAAATCAATGAAGGAAATTCCGATGAGGTTAAAGATCAGGAAGAATATGTTTCTGCTATGCCAAGCAACTGAGTTCTCAATCAAAGGATGCTCGTAGATTTTTTGCAACTCAGCTGTGGCAATGGCTCGGCTAATAGTTTTCTCCGTTTTTATCTTGTAATTATAAAAAGGATAGTCTGCTCTTTCCATCAAGCCCTTTTTAATAGCGAGGTTTAATAGTGCGCGGACTTCCCTAAGATAAATAGCAACGGTGTTCTTACAAACACCTTCTTTGAGCACTGCAAGTTCAAAGCCTGAGATCACATTGTAATTTATCTCTTTAAATGAGATTGAGTCTCCGGTATACTTGATGAACCTATTCACAGATGTTTGATAAACAGAAGCGTTACCATTCCGGTCCTGATCCTTGAGATTCTGTATCTCTTTCTTAGCAAACTCAAGGAACGTGATTACATGTTCTACTTCATCAACTAGAGCTCTTTTTATTTCCAGTAAATTACTTGTGGTTAGAACTAAAAGCTTTTGCTCATATTCAAGTAGCTTCTGTTTTAAGTGCAAGTTCAGTGTATTAGAATCCGAGTGTGTTTTGAGAATCTTTGATTTGGAGTTATCCCAATCTTGCGGGAATAATCTAACTCCTGATGTAATTGATGTACTTTTGTCTCCCGATGAAAGCCTGAATACAATGGGGCTTCTGCCATCGTTGTAAGGTCTTCTAACATCAAGAGAAAGTTTGATAGTAGCCATTTTTCTGTGGATTATGGCTAAATACTTGCATGAAAAGATGTGCACAGATTTTGCACAGTAACTGGATAAAAGTGTGATTTTAGGTCTGATGTTACCTATATTTTCTATTGCAAGGAAAACTAAAATTGCTATCTTTACGCCCTGTTCAGCCCAAAAGCTGGAAAGGGCCTATAGCTCATTCGGTTAGAGCAACAGACTCATAATCTGTGGGTGCTTGGTTCGATTCCAAGTGGGCCCACCAAATAAAACCTCGAATACCTGATAATAAAGGGTTCGGGGTTTTTTATTTAATGTTTTAGCCCACATTTAGTCCACAACTATAAAGTTTTCATAAAACTAAAAAACATAGTAAGGTCTAAGAATGAACTGGAGTATTTTACTTCATCGGAATTAATGAACGAAACGAAAAATTTAATAACCGTAAGTCTAAATATAGCTTTTACTCAAAAAACCAATCGATAAGAAATCTTCCTGTCGCTATGATAGACAAAGAAAGCTTGGTTTGGATTAGAACAGGCAGTGATGATTGGTAACAAAGAGGAAGGATATCTAAAAAAATATCAGGAGACCAATTAAAAGATTACAAGCCTATAATGGAAGGCGAAATCATTCCAGAAGAACCTAAACCTGAAATTGTTAAGGAGATTATTGTACCGAAGCCTATTGAAAGCCGCTCTATTGACACCTCTGTATTTGGAGATTTACAGTACGAAGAGTAAATAAGAAACCCCCAACACCGAAGTATTAAGGGGTTTGTTAGCCTGTGAGTAGATAGGCAGAATAAGAAGGCAACTATGCCATTATTTCTCTATTGTACTTATCATTTCGCAACGAGAATAAAATTGTTGCTAACATAAGTAAACCAAATGAACCAAGCCATGCTTGATCATGGTTTGTGTTTAATAAATCAAAGGCAAATGCACCCCATCCACATATTGCAATTGTAAAAATTGTTACAATATATTTTCTTTGTGTTTTTCCCTTTGGAGTATAAAATGGATTTTTCATTGTTTTATTAGATTGGCGAATTTTCATATCAAATATAGGTTCTTTTATTTAGCTACTCCAAATTTTGTTTTCACAACATTCCGATCTTTCTTGATTAAGCTACAAGCCTTATTAAACAAGATTTCGTAGAGTTTTAGCTTGTTTCCTTCTAAATCAGTTCCGATTACACCCTTCTCAAAATTCACTTTGTAAGAAACACTGCCAATGGTTTTAACTCTTAGCTGATAAGCCAAACCAAATGATTTTAACTCATTTTTGAGAACAAATTCTTTACTAAAAACCTCAAAAACATATTTGCTGTTCCCTGCTCCCTTATTAAACTTCTGGCGAAAAAAATCTGCATTTCTATCCTCTCTTAGTAAATCTAAAATCACAAGAATACCGGACCAGATGTTATTATCAACAAACATTTCATAGTAAAATTTCTTAGGAAGTCTATTCTTTAATTCTTCAGCCGTTTCATCTTTGTACCAAACAATACTTGATTTCTTTTCCGAATACAAGATATAACCAGGCACTTGCATATCAATCTCTTTCCCCCAAG
>CAIVPM010000333.1 GCA_903907815.1 uncultured Chitinophagaceae bacterium
AAACAATTAACTCAAACAGCGTCTAAGTTGTAAAAACAAAGAAGCCTGCAAAAAAAATCTACAGGCTTCTTTGTTTAATTTGATAATATATTTATTGTTTTAAAAACTTTTGAACAGTTGCTTCACAACCATTGTTACAAGTAGCTTTTATTAAATAGGTGCCAGATTTTAAAGCTTCAACATCAAGTTTTAATTGATTATCTCCCGTGTTAGCTAAAAGATTGGATTGTTTTACAATTCTACCACTAATATCAGTTATGATTATTTGTAAGTTCTGAGATGCTGGAGAATAAATTCCAAGTTTCAAGAAATCTTTAGCAGGATTAGGATAAATAGCAGTAAATTCTAGTTTATTAACCTTCTCACTTCTAATTAGTACTACTTTACTATAAGTTTCCTTTCCGTCAATATCTATTTGTTTTAATCGATAATAGTTATTGCCATCTAGTGCCTGATAATCTGCAAATGAATATTGAAAAGTACTATTTGAAGTTCCTACATCAGACTTAGTAGCTACAAAATCCAGTTTGCCAAAAGTAGTTCCATCTTTACTGCGTTGAACTTCGAAACCTTTATTATTTATTTCATTAGTAGTAATCCAGTTTAAAACATTTTTATTTCCTTCTTTATTTCCTGTAAAGGATATCATTTTTACAGGTAGTGTAGTATTTGTAATATTTATATCATCAAATAAAAGATACCATGGAGAATAAGAAGCACATTTACTTTGAATTGCAAAATAGAAAGAACCACTGGTTGTTGGAGTATAAGAATACCTTGCTAAAGTCCATTTAGAAGTATCAATAGGATCAACAATTGTAGCTCCCAATTGATTTGCCGATAGCGATGTTGTGTCAGAAGAATTTGCAACAAATGCATTTATATTAAACCCAACTGTAGGGTCAGTAGGACGATAATAGAAAGAGAATGTATAAGCCGTTCCAGCAGTAAGGTTTACTGTTGGAGAAATTAAATAATTACTTGCATTATATCTAGCCCATACAAAATGATTTCCTGTTCTGGCCCCAATTTTATTTCTTAATACAGCAGCTGCAGAAGTAAATTTAGTAGTGCCAACTGTTGTAAAGCAATCAGGAAGAATACCAGAACCTACTGTAGTTAAGGATTCAAACCCTTCAGTAAATGGATAATTACTGATAGCTCCACTAAGTTTAACTAATAATACTGACGAAATGGAAATTCCACCACTACTACAAAAATTGTCTCTTCTGTAATACATAGAATCTGCTATTCCGGCAGAATTTGTATATGCAGGATTTGTTTCACCAGCAATATCACTCCAGTTTAAATTGTCCGGAGAAGACTGCCATTGATAAGTTAATCCAACCTGATTAGATGATCCGCCAGTAACATCAAGACTAAATGCTGCATTAGCACATAAAATTGCAGGAGAAACCCGAACAGTTGTACCAGCAGCAGGAGCTCCATTACAAACGGTACCTTGATTAATATACACTAAGAAATCTTCCGTTTCACCAGAGAAAAATGATGTACATGCATCTCCTGAACCATTAGCATAAAAAGTAGCATTCGTTCTGATTCTTAAAATAGTTGAATCAATTGAAGCGTTAGATGGTACTGTAAAAGTAATCGTACTGTTCGATCCATTAGTAGTTAACTGATACCATTCGGTAGCATCTAAAATACCATCATTATTCCAGTCTATCCAGGCAGATGCAATTGCAGCACCACTATATTGGGTATATAAAGTATAAGTAACACCTTGAGATAAGGTAGGTACAGGGCTCATATGAAGTGTGTATCCATTAGACGCTACACCTGGAGTACCAATACTTAATACTGTACCGGTAATATTTACTGAATCAAGTGTTGGGGCTGTTCCAGTATGTAATGTAGTTCCAGTACTTGGTCCACAATAACATGCATAGGTTGGATTCATTGAAACGCATGCAGGAGTGGAGTATGTAGTTACTCCACCACAGGTAATTCCTCTTCTATAACAGGTAGGAACAGATATACCAGTTGTTTCGTAGTGATTAAAGCTATCAGCACCTACAATATTTGTCCAGGATGTTCCATTATTTGTGGAGATTTGCCATTGATATGTTAAACCTGTTACTCCATAGCTAGCACCAGTATCTGTAAGATTAAACCCTGTGTTAGGGCATACTTTACTGGCAGAAGCTATTGCTACTCCAGGTACAGGAGAACCCGTACAAGGACTTCCAGCAATTACATTAATTACAAAATCCATTGTTTGACCACTAAAGAATTCGGTACAGGCATCTACAGCACCATTAATATTACCCGTTGCTCTTGCTCTTACTCTCATGATAGAAAGTCCAAGTGCTGCTCCTGGGTCTACAGAGAAAGAAATATTGCCACTTGTTCCTGTAGTGATAATTTGTGTCCATTCAGAAGCTTCTAATAAACCATTGTTATTCCAATCGAACCATACTGAAGCAATTACCGAACCGGAGAAGGTAGTATTTAAGGTATATGTTTGACCTTGAATTAAATCTGGTATAGGGCTATTGTAAGAAATATATCCATTAGTTGGAGTAGCTGTAGAGGTAATACTTAAATTTGTTCCAGGTATACTTACTGCACTAATGTTTGGTGAAGTGCCTCCATGGAGTATTGTACCATTGTTTGGACCACAAACACACAAAGCAGGAGGGTTAGTAGTTACACTTATGTTAGAAGAGGTAGATTGTAAATTACTAAGCGTACATTTTACTACACAATGGTAATATGTTTTAGCGGTAATACTGGTAGTGTAAGATGCACTGTTTGCACCTGCAATATCTGTCCAGGTAATACTGTCGGAAGACGATTGCCATTGATAAGAAATGCCACCTGCATTAGTTAGTGGATTTTGTAATGTTAATGTAAAATTAACCGATGGGCAAATTGAAGTTGCAGACGGAATAGTATTTCCTGGATTAGGAGTGCCAGTACAAGCGGTAGGAGGTGCTAAAGTACTAACGCCTAAAATGTTGGAAACACCCGTAAAACCTGCAACGCCATTAACCCGGGCAACAGTAACACTGGTAATTGTTTTTAAATAATTAACTGAATTAAGTTGTAAAGCTAATTCGAAAAATATTGGGGTTGTAGTAGATGCTAAGGTGCTACCACAGGCAGTAACGGTATTTATAACTCTACCCATTCCTTTAGATGTTACATTGGTACTGGAAGCAAACCAGTCATTAATATTGATAGCTGAAAATACCTGGGAAGTACCATCACTAAAATGAACAGTTGCATTTATTTCTGAAGCACCACTTCCGCTAAAAGCTAATAAATAAACTGTTTGAGCAGATATACCTGAAGTAAACGTTAATACTCCAGAATCTGCATTTGCTAATCTAAGGTCCTGATTAGCACTATAAGATGCCATTTGAAAACTAAGTCCACTGGTGGTAATACTATTGATTAATCCACTATTTGGCATAAATGCAGTTGGTAAAGCACATGTAGCATCATATTGATAGGTAGATGCTATTAAACAATAGCCAACACCATCCACATCATTAGTAGTAGTAGTAGTAG
>CAIVPM010000334.1 GCA_903907815.1 uncultured Chitinophagaceae bacterium
AACCACAGGTTTTAGAGGCATTAGGATTATTGAAGGTAAACCCACGGCTATTTAACCCTCCAGACCAGTCTATAGTCATATTATACAAATACAATCCATGACTTTTATTCATGATAAAACTTAGTCCTTCAAAATCGTATTCCTCATCTTCTGCAGTCCTTTCTTCAAAACCAAGTACATAAGTCATTCCGCTACAACCACCACCTTTTACGCCAATTCTTAGCGACTTACTAGCATCAAACCCTTCTTCGCTTTTCAACCTTTTTAATTCTGTTAATGCAGATTCGGTGAAAGACACAGGTGATATTGCTTGTACCATGATATATTTATTTTCGGCAAAAGTAACTCCTTCTCAAAAGAGATTGGCTACCTATCTTCGAAATATCTGTTCTCGAAAACTATTTGCTTCAAACATTTCCCTGTACTTTGTGCTTTGAAAAAAGCATTATATGAACCAGAAATTATTAAAAACACTTCAAGCATTAGCTTTATTATGCTGTCTATCATTCGTTATTTTACCTGCTCGTAAGATTAAAATATACCTGATAGGCGATTCTACAATTGCAAATAAAGAAATTAAAGCATACCCAGAAACTGGTTGGGGAATGCCTTTTGTTTATTTCTTTGACTCTTCAGTTACTGTAGACAATAGAGCAAAAAATGGTAGAAGTACCCGTACATTTCTTTCTGAAAACAGATGGGCTCCAGTGGCAGATAGTTTGAATGAAGGGGACTATGTTTTTATTCAGTTCGGCCATAATGATGAATCAAAAGAAAAGACCGATCGATATACAGCACCTGAAGACTACAAAGCCAACCTGATAAGGTTTATAACTGAAACCAGAGAAAAGAAAGCTATCCCGGTATTGATTACACCAGTAGGCAGGAGATATTTTGACAGTGCAGGCAACATTAAAGAAACCCATATAATTTATTCAGCACTTGTAAAAGAGGTTGGGTTATGTACTAATACCCCCGTAATTGATTTAGATGCAAAAAGCAGGATTCTATACCAGGGATTAGGGAAAGATAACTCTAAATTATTGTTTAACTGGTTGGAACCAGGCGAGCATCCTAACTTTCCCTTAGGTAAACAAGACAATACGCACTTTAGTGAACTTGGTGCAAGAAAGATAGCAGAATTAGTACTTTCAAGTATAAAAGAGCTACACCTTGACCTTGAAAACAGGATTGTAAAAAGGCCTTAACTAATTGGTAACTTGACGTATTTAGTCTAAACCATTACATTTGCCCACTTTAATAAAGATTTAAGAATAATATGCAACAACCAACTTTAGTGATTTTGGCCGCAGGAATGGCAAGCAGATACGGAAGTATGAAACAGGTACAATCTTTTGGCCCATCTGGCGAAACCATTATGGAGTATTCAATCTATGATGCAATAAAAGCTGGCTTTGGTAAAGTGGCTTTCATTATTAGAAAAGAGTTTGCTGATGCGTTTAAAGCACAGATTGAACCAAAGATTAAAGGCAAAATAGAAATAGAATATGTTTTCCAGGAACTAACTGCTTTTATGGGAAAACATGAATTACCTGAAGACAGAGTAAAACCTTGGGGAACTGCTCATGCAGTATTATGCTGCAAAGAATTGATAAAAGAACCATTTGCAGTTATTAATGCAGATGATTTTTATGGAAGAGATGCTTTTAATAAAGCTTATCAGTTTCTTACTACCCAATGTAATAACACAACATATGGTATTGTAGGATATAAACTAAGAAATACTTTAAGTGAAAATGGTAGTGTTAGTAGAGGTGTTTGTGAAGTAGATGTATATTCTAACTTGCTGGAAGTAAATGAACGAGCTAAAATATTTCGTAATTCTAACGATGAGATAGTTTTTGAAGATATAAGTGGAATTCACCCTATCAGTGGTTCTAAGTTTGTAAGCATGAACCTGATGTGCTTTGCACCCAATTTTATTGATCTTAGCGAAAAGCTTTTCGATGCTTTTTTAGATAGAAATATAAAAGACTATAAATCAGAGTTTTATCTTCCTTTTGTTTTGAATCATTTCATTACTCATAATATGGGAGATGTGAAAGTGGTACCAACCGAATCGCAATGGTTTGGTGTAACTTACAAAGAAGATGCTCCAAGCGTAAAAGCAAGCGTAGAAAATCTGATTGCAGAAAAAGTATACCCAACCAATTTGTGGGGGTAATTTCAACTGTTACTTTTAATCATGAGTCGTGAAAATACATCGTGAGTCGTGATTAATACAAATCTATAAAAAGCTTCCCAATGGTTTCTTCACTGTAGGAAAGCTTTCCTTTTTTGGCTATCTCTTCTTTTGTATAGCTATTATAGTTCTTCATTAATACTAATAATGAATGCGCTAAAACTTCTACATTATCCGAAGGAACTAATATACCATTTTCTTGGTCCACAGCTTCATGGATACCACCAACATCAGAAGCAATAACTGGTATACCGCAACATAACGCTTCAGCTATTACACAAGGAAAGTTTTCGTGTTTACTAAACATTACCAAAGCATCAGCTGCTTTCATTTCTGATGCTACTTCTTCGTAAGGAAGTTCTCCTATAAAAACAATCTTACTCTCCAATTTAATATCCTTAACCAATTTAATGATAGACTCATTTGGTGGCCCTATCAATTTTAATTGCCAATTGGTATTAGTATCATTTAAACGGGCAAAAGCTTGAACTATTCCTTCTATATTTTTTAATTTATACATAGAAGATACATGTGTCCATATAAATGGATCTGTTATTCCCTTTTCCTTTTTAATTGGGTAAAACAATTCT
>CAIVPM010000335.1 GCA_903907815.1 uncultured Chitinophagaceae bacterium
GGCATTATTGACCTTTATTTTTTGGGACGGCAAAAGTAAGAGGCTTTAGTATATCAACCAAATTATTAATAAAATAAATGTAGAATAAGTTTTTTATTAGCACTTTTTTATCAACTTGGGGGACATTTTTATACTTTTAACCGTCATTTTTATCTAAAACCCTTCATTCCAGGTATTCCACCCATTGGCATTTTACTCATCATGCCCATCATTTTCTTCATTTGCTCAAACTGCTTAATAAAGGCATTCATTTCAGCAATATCCTTTCCGCTTCCTTTTGCAATCCTTAATTTTCTACTCTGAGTAAGCAATTCCGGATTAGATCTTTCAGCTGGTGTCATAGACTGAATCATTGCTTCAATCCCTTTAAAACTGTTATCATTGATATCAACATTGTTCAACTGATTATCCATTCCTGGCATCATGGACATAATATCTTTCAAGTTCCCCATCTTCTTTATTTGCTGAAGCTGTTCGTAGAAATCCTGGAAGTCGAATTTGTTTTGTTTTATTTTCTTCTCCAGCTTCTTTGCCTGCTCATCATCAAAAGCGTTCTGCGCTCTTTCTACCAGTGAAGCAATATCACCCATACCAAGAATACGTTGAGCCATACGATCAGGATAGAAAACATCTATAGTTTCCATCTTCTCGCCACTACTAACGAACTTAATAGGCTTGTTTACGGTGTATTTAATAGTTAAAGCAGCTCCACCTCTGGTATCACCATCCAGTTTAGTAAGTACCACACCGGTGAAGTCGAGACGGTCATTAAATGCTTTGGCTGTATTTACCGCATCCTGACCTGTCATTGAATCAACTACAAATAGTATTTCACTTGGGTTAACTGCTTTTTTAATATTAGCAACCTCGGTCATCATTACTTCATCTACTGCTAAACGACCTGCAGTATCTATGATGATTACATTTTTATTGTTGATTTTAGCGTGTGCTATTGCATTATGTACAATAGATACTACATCTTTATTCTCTCTTTCAGCATAAATGTGTACACCTATTTGCTCTGATAGTACAGTTAATTGATCAATTGCCGCAGGACGATAGACATCCGCTGCTACTAATAAAGGCGATTTACCCTTTTTAGTTTTAAGATAATTAGCCAGTTTGCCAGAGAAAGTAGTTTTACCACTACCTTGTAAACCTGCAATTAAAATGATAGTTGGGTTTGCATTCAGCGTTAATTCAGCTTCCTCACCACCCATCAGTTCTGTAAGTTCATCCTGAACTATTTTAACCATTAACTGACCTGGGCTAATAGAATTTAATACCTTTTCTCCTAATGCTTTATCTTTTATTTTATCAGTAAATTCTTTTGCTATTTTAAAATTTACATCGGCATCAATCAATGCTCTTCTGATATCTTTAATGGTATTGGCAATATTAAGATCTGTAATTCTTGCCTGTCCTTTGAGGTTCTTAAATGCTGATTCTAATTTCTCCGATAAATTCTTAAACATAAAATCCAATTAATATATAGTTCCTATTAAATAAAAATCAAAAAGTGAACTAAATAGTTCACTTTAATGCTGCAAATATATATATGTAGTTGAATTTTTAATTTTTAACTAGCCTAAAAACACCTTTAAATTCTGACAGGATTGTGCGCTCTTCATTTTTATTAATGCCTTGTCTTTAATTTGTCTTACCCTTTCTCTGGTAAGATTAAAACGTTCGCCAATATCTTCCAGTGTTAAACAGTGCTCTACACCTATACCAAAGAAATAACAAACTACTTTCTTTTGTTTGTCTGTAAGAGTTCGCATAGCTATCTGAACTTCTTTTTGTAGCGACTCTATATAATCTACTTGTTTATCGGTACTATCTGCATTAGGATTACTCATAACATCTGCCAATGATCCTTCTTCTCCTTCTTGTATTGGGGAATCCATACTTACAGAGCGCTGAGCACTAGCAAGCATTTCCTTTATTTCAGTTAAGTCAATATCCAGAATTTCAGACAACTCTTCTTCACTAGGTTCTCTTTCGTTTTGTTGTTCAAAGTTCTGTCTGGCTATATTAATTTTATTGTTTAAACCAATTTTATTAAGTGGTAAACGCACAATTCTACCTTGCTCGGCTAACGACAATAGAATACTTTGTCTTATCCACCAAACAGCGAAAGAAATAAATTTAAATCCTTTGGTTTCATCAAAACGCATAGCAGCTTTTATGAGTCCAACGTTTCCTTCATTAATTAAATCGGAGAGATTTAATCCCTGATTCTGATATTGTTTAGCAACAGAAACAACAAAGCGGAGGTTGCCATTTATTAATCTATGCAAAGCAGCTTCGTCTCCTAATTTTATTTTAACTGCCAATGCAGCCTCTTCATCGGGGCTAACAAGACGGACTCTGGAAATCTCTTGTAAATATTTGTCTAATCCATCGTTCGTACGATTTGTAATAGACTTAGAAATCTTTAATTGACGCATTCCCATAAACAATCGTTTTAATCTAGTGAACAGTCTTTTTTGCTGTTAATTTTTCAAAATGGCAGAGCCAAGTTATGAATTTAATTATTTTTAACAAAATATTTTTTGAAACCTCAAATAATTTACATCAGTAAATACCTGCATTTGTCACTATTTACAATTCCATAATGGTGCCTTTGATAAAAAACATTTGCATGCTATTGATTATTTTATATTATTGCACCCGTTGACATAACTGAAATTGAAGATTGATGAGTAAAAAACATTTGTTTACATTAGAATTCCCTGTACGCTGTTCACCTACTATTCTTTGGGAATTTTTAAGCACACCTAGTGGTTTGCAGGAGTGGTTTGCTGATGTAGTAAACGTCCGTGATGGAATTTATAGCTTTTCGTGGAGTGGTGGTGCACCTGATAAAGCAATACTATTGGAAATGAAAGAGGAAGAAATTGCCAAATTCCAATGGATGCATGGTGATGCTAAAGAATATTTTGAGTTTAGAATTACCAGAACAGAAATATCTAACCAAACTATTTTGGTAGTTTCTGACTTTGCTGAAAAAAATGAAGTAAAAGACCAAAGTAGATTATGGGAGTATCAGATTAAAGAATTATTCCATAGACTAGGAGCTTAAAATAGATTTAGTTCAAATAAAATTACTACTAATATTATGTCCCACTCAATCTGAGTGGGACTTTTTTTATCCTAAAAAAATAATGACATACTAATGTAGGAAGTTTATTTTTGCAACCTTATAAAATAGAATTATGTACTTACAACGTAGAAATAGAATATTAAGAACGAATGCTACTATCAGAAGTCTTGTTGCTGAAACCAGCCTGAGTCCAAACGATTTTATAGCCCCTTTATTTATTGATGAAGGAACAGGTATTCGTACAGAAATATCTTCCATGAAAAATTACTATCGATTGTCATTAGACCTGACCATAATTGAAGTAAAAGAGTTATGGGCACTGGGTATAAAAGCAGTACTATTATTTGTAAAGTGTAAGGATGAGGTAAAAGATAATGAAGGTGTAGAAGCATGGAATAAAAATGGATTAATGCAAAGAAGTATCAGGGCTATTAAAGAAGCGGTTCCTGAAATGCTGGTAATGACTGATGTTGCATTGGATCCATATTCTATTTATGGTCACGATGGTATAGTAAAAGATGGAGAGATTGTAAATGATGAAACTGTTGAGGCTCTGGTAAAAATGAGTGTTAGCCATGCTGCAGCAGGTGCTGATTTTGTGGCCCCAAGCGACATGATGGATGGAAGAATTGGTGCTATAAGAGAAGGACTTGAACAAAATGGCTTTACTAAAACAGGTATCATGGCTTATAGCGCTAAATATGCTTCTTGTTTTTATGGTCCATTCAGAGATGCTCTTGATTCAGCTCCTGGATTTGGTGATAAAAAGACTTACCAGATGGATTACTTTAATCGTAGAGAAGCTATAAAAGAAACCTTGATGGATGTATCGGAAGGAGCTGATATAGTGATGATAAAACCAGCAATGGCCTATTTAGATATTATCAGAGAAATAAGAGATAAAGTAGACGTACCAGTAAGCGCCTATCATGTAAGTGGTGAATATGCAATGATTAAAGCAGCTGCAGAAAGAGGCTGGATTGATGAAAATAAAGCTATTCTTGAAAGCTTGGGTTCTATAAAACGAGCAGGTGCAGATTTGATTGCTACTTATTTTGCAAAGGATGCTGCTAAGCTTCTTGCAAAATAGATCGTTTTATCTTAGGTAATTTAATACTGAATTTATTTCATTAGCATACTTGCTAATCAACGTAACTTGTTTATGCTTCTTTCATTAATGTTCTGAAGCCTATAAACTTATTGCCCCATTGTTTTATCGAATCGTCTCTGAGTGCTGGAGCAAAAATGGCTATGTATTTATCATAATCTTCTCGGTTATCTGCAAAATATTGTGCAGCATAAGTTACTCCCTCTTCTTCGTCAATGTCCAGCAGTCTTACAAATTTATGTCCGGTAAAACAACCAGAATCCATCACTTCTGGAATATGTTTTTCTTTCATCCACTTCACCCAATCTGTATGAATAGAATGATCTAATTTGATGGTAACGTTGTAGATATACATTTTAATCAATTAAGCATTAAAAATTAGTAATTAAGAATGAGCTATTGTTTTAATCCGCCAATTCGCTAATGAGTTAATCGGATAATTAGAAATCAAAGGCTGCATAAATCGGACAATGATCGCTATGCTTTACATCCGGATAAATAGCCGCTTCTTTTATAGTATCTGCCAACGTTTCGGTAACACATATGTAATCAATTCTCCATCCTTTGTTTTGTAGTCTAACGCTTGGGAAACGCTGACTCCACCAGCTATAGGCACCAGTAGTATCGGGATGAAGTTTTCGGAAAGTATCTACATATCCCGATGCCAGAAATTTGCTAAACCATTCTCTTTCTTCCGGCAAGAAACCCGAAGAGTTTTTATTGCCTTTAGGATCATGAATATCAATTGCTTCGTGACAAATATTGTAGTCGCCCGTTATAATCAGATTTGGTTTTTCTTTTCTTAATCTCTCTAAGTAATCATGAAACTCTTCCAGCCATTGATACTTATATGTTTGTCTTTCATCACCACTGGTACCCGATGGGAAATAGGCATTCACCAGCGTATAGTTTTTATAATCAATTCTAATAACCCTACCTTCAAAATCGCTTTGATCAATAGCACTGCCATACACAATATTCTCGGGAAGAATTTTTGTAAAAACAGCTACTCCACTGTATCCTTTCTTTTGTGCCGAGAACCAGTAAGTGTGATAGCCTAAAGCTTCTAAGCTTTTATAATCGGCATCCTCTTTCATGGCCTTGGTTTCTTGAATACAGATAATATCTGCGGGGTTGGTTTGCAGCCATTCAATAAAACCCTTCTTGAAAGCAGCCCTAATACCATTGGTGTTGTAGGAGATAATACGAGTCATAATACAAAAATCTAAATCTTTGAAAACTAATTTAATACAAATATATTATGTTGACTAGTTAAATATGTTTTTGTATTAACCTTGAACGCATTAAACGTTTTGAACCTGTTGAAACCGTATTGAAGTCCAACATCTAGGCACAGTAGTTTAGAACTCCGTCTTCAACTCAATCAATCTAAGAAACTCATCTTTTGTTTTGCCTTCTGCAAACTTACCACCATAGAATGCGGTAACGGTAGACGAAGTGTCATCTTCTACTCCTCTGCTGGCAACACATAAGTGTTTTGCATCAATGATTACAGCAATATCTTCTGTCTCCATAATCTTCTGGAGTTCTTTTCCTATTTGTACAGTAAGACGTTCCTGCACTTGTGGACGCTTTGCATAATATTGTACCAGACGATTCAGTTTGCTTAATCCAATTACTTTTCCATTGCTGATATAGGCTACATGTGCCTTACCAATAATTGGTACAAAATGATGCTCGCAATTGCTATAGAAAGAAATGTTTTTCTCTATCAGCATCTCGTTGTACTTGTACTTATTTTCGAACAATGCAACAGTGGGTTTATTAGCAGGATTTAAGCCACTGAATATTTCCTGAATGTACATTTTAGCTACTCTTTTAGGAGTGCCTTGTAAACTGTCATCAGTTAGGTCAAGACCCATTATTTCCATAATAGAACGGAAATGTTTTTCTATTGCTACTTCCTTTTCAGCATCGCTCATATCAAAAGCATCAACGCGCAATGGAGTATCGGCCGATGTGCTGATATGGTTGTCTCCTATTTCATCTATCATGGTATTGCTCAGTTCTATTCTATCGTTATTAATATGGATATTCAACAAAGTTTCGTTCTGTTTCATATAATGTAACTTTTAGTTCAAGCCCTTCCTGTATAAAAGGTCTTAATATATTATAAATAACTACAGCAATGTTCTCGGCTGTAGGATTCAAATGTTCAAATTCTGCAACATCAAGGTTAAGGTTCTTATGATCAAATCTATCCAGCACTTTTTCCTTTATCAGGTCGCTCATAGTTTTGATGTCTATTACAAATCCGGTTTCAGGTTCTATGCAGCCAATTACTTTTACTATCAGCTCATAGTTATGACCATGATAGTTTTTATTGTTGCACAATCCAAAAACCACTTTGTTCTTTTCATCAGACCAAAGTGGGTTATGTAAGCGATGTGCTGCATTAAAATGTTCCTTCCGGCATATTGCCACCTTATTGTTCATGTGTTGCCAATATTAAATATTGAATTCAAGTATCACTAAAAACAAATACACCTGATTAATGTTCTAAAAATATAAAAATTATCAACTGTCTGTTGCTGATGCGGAAGTGTGCCGAACAAGCTAAGACAAAGAAGAACTGTTATTGATAATATGGTATTCTATTCATCAATTAGGGAGCAAACCTAGCATAAATTTTACTTATGGGATTGATTTTTCCCATTCTCGAAGTAAAAAAAGTGAACTATTTAAACCTTAATTAGATGGAATGATGACTATTTTCATCCTTACAGTAGATGCAGGTGGAAGTACCGTAGCGCCATTAGCTCCTTGAACTTCTACGGTAAGTTGTCCTGGTTGATGCGTATAAGAATAAGAATTGCTATTATATACTTCCGGTAAAGCTTCATATACATTGTTGCCCCAGCTCATCGATACAATTATACCATCATATGTATTGGCATAAGCATCAATTTCGGGCATATTCAGCGACACATAAAAGGTTTGGGAGGAAGAACTATACTGCCAGTCAGAAGGTTTTATGTCTGTAATAACAGTAATATTTGTATCACAACTTCTTTCTTGGTAGTACAGGAAGAAAGCAGGATAACACTTAAAACTAATAGGAATACAATATTCTTTTTCATATTTAAAAATTTTCTGAAATGACTAAAACTAAAACCGTGCCAGAAACAAATGCATTTAATTATTTTTAATGCTAATGACAAATCCACGTGCAAACGTACGATATATAAACAATAAGTCCCCGAAGTGCTGCACTCCGGGGACTTATTATATAAAAAATGAACTCTTATTTTCTATTTGCGAAACGTATTAATAATTTCAGCATTTCGATATACAACCAAACGATGGTTACTAATAGTCCAAAAGCACCATACCATTCCATGTTTTTAGGAGCACCCATTTCGGCACCTCTTTCAATCATATCGAAATCCATAATCAGATTTAAAGCAGCTATTGCAACCACAAAAAGGCTGATACCAATACCCAGCATACCACCATCTTCAATACTCATGAAACCAAGTTGTACACCGAATAAACGGAGCAACATACTGATACCATAAAATATAGCAATACCCATAGTGGCAGAGATAACTACCGACTTAAATTTTTCTGTAGCCTTGATAATTTTGAAGGAATAAAGCAGGTACATTGCTAATGCAACACCAAAGGTTAAGCCTACCGCTTGTAACACGATACCTGGATATTTTTTGCTGAACATATCATTTACTACAGCAGATAGTCCACCAATAAATAAACCTTCCAGAATTCCATAAAGCGGAGCAAGGTATGCAGCAGTATTGGGTTTGAAGGAGATAATTAAACCTGTAATAAGTCCGCCAAATACGCCTACCATCAGCAAAGTCTGCATCATTCCATAATTCTGTTCGCTGTATAGATGCCAGCTAAAAGAGGCTGCACCAATTACCATCAGCATTAGAAAACCAAATTTGTTGATAGTACCCTTTACGGTCATTACGCCAGATTGGGTAGTAGTAAGATCTGAGCTTCTGCCAAAGATCTTTTCAGAAAGTGTGGGATTGCCCGAATTAAATAAAGCCATTGTTTTTATTTTTAAAATGTAAAATTAAATATTTGTCTAAATGTTCCTATTACCGATTGTAAAAATAAACGAAAATTTAGTGACTGTAGTATATTAATTAACGAATTAACTTATTAGTGAATTTGCGGATTAAAAGAAAATACAGTATTGTTTTTACTTATTGAATAATCAGTTAATTCGCTAATTCGTAATCTGTATTACTATTGCCTATTTCAGCCCTGGATAATGATCCACCGTTTCAAACACATAGTTAGGATTCTGCTTAAGTGCCTTTATAAAGTTGTATAAAGAATCGGAATAAGGTTGATGCTGAAACATTCTGTCATGCGTTAATATTACCAGATGATTCTTGGTATGCATATCATTATTTTCAAAATTCTTAGCCACTGTTGCCAGCATCTTTGAAACAGATTGTCTTGGAAAACAATGCTTGTCGCGGGTAAATTCCCACTCAGCATCCCAGCCAATTACGTTGTAGCCGGCGCTGTCGAGAAGCTTACAAACTGGTTTTACCAACCCAGAAGCTTTTATCTCTCCTTTACGCACCCAGGCACTGTTTCCAGGTAGGCGAATAATTGGAAAAGGCACATGAAGCTTCTGCTGTGTAGCATAAAAATCTTCTGCAGCAGATTGAGGATGATTATAGAATTTATGATATTGCCCCTTGGCATGGCTATAACTATGATTTGCCAATAGGAAGAAAGGGTATGCTCCTCTGATAGTATCTACCAGATGATTTGTTTTTGGACTACAGGCATGTTCTCCTACCATAAAGAATGTGGCTTTAGTGCCTAATTCTTTACAGATATTTACACATATCTGAGTGCCATTCTGTGGACCATCATCAAAAGTGAGATAGATATATTTCTTAGTAGTATCAAACACTATTGGCTTACTAACCATAGCTACAGCACTGTTTTTTCTAACAGTAGTTGTATCTTTCGTGGTGGAAGTTTTAGCACTGTCAATCTGCTCAGTAGCAGACTTTGGAGAGGTTTCTACTTTACTGGAATGCTCATTGCTACACGCGAGTAACATTAAGACTATCATCCAGCTATTGCATAAAATTATTTTCTTGAGTAACATCATAAACTGGCAGCGAAGGTAAGGACATTCACTTTTTTCAGAGAAATTAAACCCTTGTTCCCAGTCGTTTCATTAAAAAATGGTATCAAATTAAACAATCTGAACGGTGTAATAAATTGCTTTAGTTATTCATGTTGCTCTCTCTGTATTTGTATTCAATACACGAATTCGTTAATCCGCTAATTCAATAATCCTTGCTCCTGATTTTTAAGTTGAATTACAGCTTTTTACCCCATTTTCTCATAAACCGTTATCTTGCGCCACTTTTCAAATACTGTTTTTATGAGTAAACATGCTTTTATATTCCCTGGTCAGGGATCGCAGTTTAGCGGAATGGGTAAACAATTGTATGATACAAACCCATTGGCTAAAGATTTGTTCGAGAAAGCAAATGAAATATTAGGCTTTCGTATCAGTGATGTTATGTTTAGCGGAACTGATGAAGAACTGAAGCAAACTAACGTTACACAGCCTGCCGTTTTTCTGCATTCTGTTCTGGCATATTATACCCTAGAATATCCTCAGCCAAATATGGTTGCCGGACATTCTCTGGGAGAGTTTTCTGCGTTGGTAGCCAATAAAACCTTAAGCTTCGAAGATGCTTTAAGATTGGTTAGTATCCGTGCAAGCGCTATGCAAAAAGCTTGCGAACTAAATCCTTCTACCATGGCTGCTGTGCTGGCTTTGGCAGACGATAAAGTAGAAGCAATCTGTAAAGAAATTACGGACGAAACAGGCGAGGTAGTAGTACCTGCAAACTATAACTGTCCAGGTCAGTTGGTGATCAGTGGTTCTATTAAAGGAATAGAAATTGCTTGCGAAAGAATGAAAGCTGCCGGAGCAAAAAGAGCCTTGGTGCTACCTGTTGGCGGAGCTTTCCACTCACCTTTAATGGCGCCTGCAAAAGAAGAACTTGCTGCTGCTATCGAAGCTACTTTATTCAGCACCCCTATTTGCCCTGTTTACCAGAATGTGGTAGCTAAAGCAGTAGAAGATCCTGCTGCTATAAAAGCAAACTTAATTGCACAGCTTACAGGTCCGGTAAGATGGACACAAAGCGTAGAAGCAATGATAGCTGATGGCGCAACAGAATTTACCGAATCAGGTCCTGGAAAAGTATTACAGGGATTAGTACAAAAAATTAACAAAGAGACAGTCGTAAACGGAATAGGATAGGATGAAAGAAAAACCAGTGTTAAACACCGTTTTGTCACCAAAGTTGTTGGATTTATACAATATTAAGGATAGCATTTTTGTAGTGATAGATGTATTCAGAGCTACCTCTACTATGGCTACTGCCTTATACAATGGCGCTAAGAAAATTATACCGGTCGATAATGTATCCAAGTGCATAGAAATAGGAGCTAAAACGGGTGGCATTACTGCAGGCGAAAGAGATGGAAAAGTGATAGAAGGATTGCAGTATGGCAATTCTCCTGCAGAGTATCCAAGAAGCTTTATCGAAGGAAAAGTGCTGGTACTAACTACTACGAATGGTACCAAATTATTGCACATGGCATTAGATAAAGGTGCCAGTGAAGTAATCACCGGTTCTTTCCCCAATATCACTGCCGTATGTGATTACCTGATAGCACAAAAAAGAAATGTAATCCTCGGTTGCTCGGGATGGAAAGATAAATTTAATCTGGAAGATACTTTGTTTGCAGGGGCGGTGATAGAAAGAGTAAAAGAACATTTTACCATTCACTGCGATGCATCTTTAATGGCTTCGGAAATGTATCAGAAACACGAAGGAGATATTAAAGAATATATCAAGGAAACCACCCACTGGCACAGGCTTTCAGCCTTTGGGTTGGAGAAAGATCTGGAGTATTGTGTTACCAACGATGTAGCACCTGTATTGCCGTTCTATAAGAATAGTGAGCTGATTGCAAAGTGAATAATTAGCTAACTTCAATTAGCTAATTAGCTGATTTGCTGATTAGCTAATTAAGTACAAGGAAAGAATACATAAATTCAAGGTATTTTGTATTAATCCGATAATTCGCTAATTCGTTAATTCGCTAATTCGTTAATTCGCAAATTCGTTAATTAAAAATAATCATGGAAAACAATCGCACAGAAGTAGCCACTTTAGGAGAGTTTGGTTTAATACAACACCTCACCAAGAACTTTGAAATACACAATGCTTCAACAGTTTTGGGAGTAGGGGATGATGCTGCCGTAATAGATCATTTTGGCAAGCAGACTGTAGTTACTACCGATCTGTTGCTCGAGGGTATCCATTTCGATTTAATGTACACTCCCCTCAAGCATTTAGGGTACAAATCCGTGATAGTAAATATCAGCGATATCTATGCCATGAATGCTCATCCTACGGCCGTTACGGTAAGTGTTGGTATTAGTAATAAAGTAAGTGTAGAAGCGTTGGATGAATTCTATGAAGGCGTATATGCTGCCTGCGAAAAATATGGCGTCGATTTGATTGGTGGCGATACCTCTTCTTCCAATAAAGGCTTCGTTATTTCTGTTACCGCTTTAGGCGAAGTTAATACTGGTATGTTCGTTAAAAGAAGTACCGCCGAAGTAGGCGATTTAATCTGTGTTACCGGCGATCTTGGTGCAGCTTTTTTAGGACTCACCCTCATGGAAAGAGAGAAGAGAATCTACCTCGAAAATCCTGCTATCCAGCCCGATCTCGAAGGACAGGATTATATAGTAGGTCGCTTATTAAAACCCGAAGCAAGAAAGGATATTATCGAGTTCTTCGAAGCAAGTGAAATTACCCCAACTGCTATGATGGATATAAGCGATGGACTCAGCAGCGAAGTGTTGCATATCTGCAGTCAGAGTGGCCTTGGATGCAGGATTCATGAAGATAAATTGCCTATCAATGATAAGTCCAGAATGGCCGCATTCAAGTTCGGACTCGATCCTACTGTATGTGCCTTAAATGGTGGCGAAGACTACGAATTAATCTTCACCCTTAAGCAAGCAGATTACGATAAAATTACCCTCAACGAACAGATTAGTGTAGTGGGTTATATGGTAGAAGCAGAAGAAGGACGCAAGTTCATTTCCAAAGGAGGAAATACCTTCGATATTACCGCACAGGGATGGAACGCTTTTGGTAAATAAAGGAAGGCAATCATAGAATATTTGAATTATTATATTTATACCAGAATATAACTTTATGGCAAAAGAAATGCAATTAGAAAAATCAATCATCATTAATCAACCAGCACAGTCAGTATTTGCTTATCTTAAGCTGACTAAGAATCAGGAATATTTTAGCGTCTGGAATATGACAGATCCTAATAAAGCCACTACTACAAATGGCATTGATGGAACTGTTGGATTTGTGTATTCCTGGGATAGTAAAAATAAAAATGTAGGAGCCGGTAGTCAGAAAATTGTTGGCATATCAGAGGGTAATAAAATTGAATATGAAATTACTTTTCTAAGACCAATGAAGAATATTGGAAACTCATCTTTCACTATCGAATCCATTAATGAAAGTCAGTCAAAAGTTACCTGGGATTTTAAGTGTCCAACTAAATTCCCTATGAGTTTGTTTAAAGGAATGTTTCAAAAAATGTTAGGGAAAGACATCACCAAAAGCCTCGAGAATTTAAAAGCAAAGCTGGAGAATTAAGTGTCTCTATTGGCTGTTTCTGTATTTATTAGCACATTATCGTATTAGCTAATTAGCTAATTAAGTATCTCTATTAGTTGTTGTCTCACCAAATCAATTTATCCTTCTATATTCATTATCAATCATCCATTTTCCATTATCAATTAGTTTTTGGGCGTTGCCTTCGGCCGGGCTATCTCTTCCTATCTTTCTGTGCCTGTATAAAGTCACCCTTTAGGGGATAGGGGTTGGCACAGAAAGGATATTCCCTTATAGCCCTAACGCAAATACAAATACATCGCTCAACTACATAAATGATAACAGTGCTGAAAGAGAAAATATTCGTCAAGCCCCAATAATGCCAAACCTAATGTTGCCTGCAGTAAAAGTCAACACATAGGCTTGTTTAATGGAAGTATAAAGTCAAAGAGTTCGTCAAAAGTGTTTGTACCTTTTAAAATTCCATTTAAAATTTCTTTAGAACCAGAGTCAAACTCGTGTGAGTTAATTGGTGATTGTTTAGCAGCAATTACGAAATTATAGTTACTTAAATATCTAATTCTTAATCGTGAACCTTTAGTGTCAATAACCTTCCCATTTATTACTGCAGCACCATCATCGTATTCTTCTCTTGAAATAGCTACTTTATCATTATAAAGTCCATATTCTTCTCTGCAAAATCCATATTGCTTAATATTTCGCTCAATGTCTTCTGACGACCAATCATACACACCAACAGGCTTTTCTGCTTTCACTTTTACATAAACAAAGTTCTTCTCATAGCTGTCATCTCGATAAACAGCAATCTCATCAATAACGTATTCGTAAGCATCAATTAATAGTTTATTGTTAGATAATTTTTTGCAAGATTGAATATGTAAATTGCTTGTACCTCTAAACCACCAAACAGGGTCTGACATTTCTTTTGAATTTGGATGAAATCTTAATGGGTCAGCTAAAAGAATTTGTAATCTATCTGTTGCAATTGCAGAATTTTTAAACCACTGTAAGCCTCTCTGTCCAGGAAATGCATTTGCCATTCTATCATCAAAAAAGACAGTTGATTTGTCATAAATTAATGGTTTCTCCAATTGAGTTTGTTCAAGTAAATTTGATTCGGGTTCTTTTCCTTCTTTTTGCTCAAATTTTTTCCTTGTTCTAAATAACTGAATTAAAGGAATTATTACAGATAAAATGAAAATAGAAAAAAGTCCGATGACATAATTTTTCAAAACAAGTGTGGTGTTTGTGTTGAGAAAGTGCCAAAACGATTTTAAACCATTTGATAAAGAATCACTTTCCCAAAGTGCTTTTATTGCAAAATATATTAGTCCAAGTATGAATGAGCCAATAGAAATAATAATTGCAGATATTACTTTACTCCAAACGGGGTCTGTCCAGTTATCTCTAATTAATTTAATTGTTTTGTTTTTAAGATTTTTCAAATTTCAAGATTTATTACTGCCAACGGACAGGTATCGCGATGGAAGGGCAAGAATCCTCGTCTCCAAAGCTCAATACTGTTCCAAAAGCCAAATATAAGAACTGATGTTCAAAAGTCCTCGTCTGCCCCAAACTGAAGCCAAAAGAAAGAACTGAAGTTGATGTTTTCTCGTCGCCCCTGCTATTGCTAAATACCTCTGTTAGCTGTTGTGTATTTATTACTTTGAATTCCCTATTCTTATTCTTGCAGCAATGACAAGTTCAATGAATTGCTTTAATTTGTGTAATTGGATACTGTTACAATCTGAACACTTTTTTAGTATTTTATCTCTCCACTCAATGTCTCCTTTTTCGGTATCATAATCATTGTATAATTCAAATCCAATAAATGAAGCTAATGATTGAAGCTGTTCATCAGACAAATTGTTTGCTCTTTCTATAAATTCTTTGGGAAACTTCTCAACATAAATCTGTAAGGGTTCGCCAACAGTTTCTGCCAATGCCCCGTCCGCTTTGTCTACTATCTTAAGAAACACTGGGAAATAGAAATTTCTCGAGTCAATATTACTTGAGTGAATACTGTCCATGCAATCAAAAGTTACTTTATTGTCAGATGGTTTGATACTGTCAATAAGTATCAAATTAGCCACTTGTCGTATAGGTAAATTCGTCAAGAATGAATAACTATTTGGGTCTCTTAGTGTGTCACTGGTTTTTAATGTGTCCTTATTTTTTGAACTTATTATCTGTTGGACTGCCTTGTTATTATTGGGATAATTGCAACTAAGAGTAAATAAAGAAAGTATTAAAATTAATCGTTTCATAACATAACAGCTAACGGACAGGTATTTGCGATGGCAGGGCAAGAATCCTCGTCCGCTGATAACCAAAGCTCAATACTGTTCCAAAAGCCAAATATAAGAACTGATGTTCAAAAGTGTTACGTCAGCCCTCTCTCGGCACAGCTTACAAACACTCGGAGTGTCACTCGGCACTGCCTGTGGCTGTGCCGTAATCAATCTAGCTTGTAGCTGAATTCCCGTCTTTGCTACTGTTAGGAAGAAAGTAGAAAGCAATTCAGTCCCACATCGTTCTCCTTAATAAAACATCATTTAAGCTTAATTCCTTGTATTAATCCGCTAATTCGTTAATCCGCTAATCCGTTAATCGTATTAAATCCAATGCTTTACACCTAAAACCCTCCGGCTCTTACTTTTTTCCAATTACTAGCAAATAGTTTTCAATTACTAGCTCAATGCATTCAAATACTAGCCCTACGCTTTCAATTACTGGCGCTTTTTTCCAATTACTAGCAAATAGTTTTCAATTACTAGCTCAATGCTTTCAAATACTAGCCTTACGCTTTCAATTACTGTTGCATTTTTCCAATTACTAACCCAACGGTTTCAATTACTAGTAGTTATCTTCCAATTACTACCCAGAATTCATGCAATTACTACTATTATCTTCCATAAGGCAAGTTTGCATTGTTAATCCTTAGCTCATTTCAGCGTCTATATTCATCATCATAGATACAAAAATCTTCTTACATGATAAGTGTCATAACACATAATGTCAATGGTCATATTTATTGCTTATTTAAAGGCTACGTTTACATGCTATCCAGTTAAGATAGCAATCAATTAAATACTATGTCAAGTGAATTAAATGCCCTTCAGGCAGCTAGAGTAAAAACGATAGATATTTCAGGTAGATTTTTTGTGATCGATAAAAACAAAACTTTTATTAATGCTTATTTGCCGCTAAAAAAAGAGTGTACAGAATATGCCGTGAATCTTGCCTTACTAAAAACATTAATCCCTCAAAAAGATTACGAAGCCATCACAGGTATTGTCAACGATAAAACAGATTTAAAAGTAATTATTGCCGATTCTTTAGAAGAAATTGCGCATACTACTTTAGCGTATTGTACCAAAGAAAAAAAGGTAGCCTTAGCTACTTCTTTTCACTTTTCATCTTGGGATGTTATAAAGATGAAAGAAGAAGATATTCTTCCATTGGTTATCCGTATTTCAAAACTCCTTACACCATTATTAACGGATATTAAGTTTATGGAGTACGAAATCACCGATATTATGCTGTCCTCTTTATTGGCTACTGCAACTACCTACGATGAATCTATTGGAACCCAAGGCACCACTTCCAACGATGCTTCTGCTGCCAATACCGGTATTAACACACTTACTTTAACCATGTTGGCACAAATTCGTCAGGTAAGATTATTAAACGCAAGGAATAAAAAACTCAATCCGGCGTTTTACACCGATCTTATTCTTAATACTCGTACCCAGCATGCTGCCACTCGTTCCACAGGTATACAAGGACATGTATTAAACAAATTGGGTAAAGGGATAGCCAATCAGCAGGTAAATATTGTAGGTACAAACTTATCAGCATTTACCGATGCAGATGGATTTTACAGCTTCCTGAAACTAACAATAGGAAAATATACTTTACAAACAAGCAACGAAGGTGGCGATTCCGATTTACACGAAGTAGAAGTGTTCTATCGTCACATTACCACACAGGATTTTAGTCTGTAGACTGTATTTCATCATCAAATTATCAAATCATCAGATTATCACATTAGCAAGTTTTTTTTCACAAAAACTAAAAAAATTAGCATCGTAATAGTTCTCCTTATATATTTACACCCTAATTAACGCTATAATACTAAAAATATGAGCAATAATAACAATGCTGAAAAGCTTAAAGCACTGAAACTTACTATCGACAAAATAGACAAGGATTATGGTAAGGGAAGTGTGATGATGATGAACGAAAAGTCCAC
>CAIVPM010000336.1 GCA_903907815.1 uncultured Chitinophagaceae bacterium
AGATTTACAATTATTTAATGGCAATTAAACCATTTATGGGTCATTAGAATTTTTAAAATGATAGCAATAACACATTTATTTTACATTATAAATCCTGTTAAACCCCAATTATAATATATATCGATTTTAAAATATTTGAATAAAACCTGACAGATATACATTACTTTCTCATTTATTACAATAATTCACTATTTAAATTAACTTTTAAAGACTGTAAATGTATTTATAAATTTAATTAAATTATTTTTTCATTAAAGCGAATTTCTCTTGAAAGTTGATGCTACATTACTTGCTACATTTGCCGCTTCAATAAAATTTCTATAATGAAGCGGTTGTTACTCTTTGCATTCTTTGCTTTAGTTGGCGCATTAGCCATAGCACAAGATAGTACTTTTATTTTCATGTCAAGTAATCATGATCTTTACTCTGTAAAAGTTGGTGGTAATTGTAGTACGCCTTACAATTTTAAAGGTAGTAATAATATCGCTACAGTATGGACAACTGCATGGAAAGGGATAAAAGCAAATCCTTTATCAATTGCTTTAGATCATAACACTTTATATGTTTCTAATTCTCATGATAGTCTTTTTAAAGGAGCATTTGATTCAATCAATGGATTGACCGATAAAGGAGCATACGTAGGTCAGTTTCCTGATAAAGGCGCAAGCTATGGATTAACTGTTGATAGCAAGGGAGTAGTATATTCTGGTAGTACAAGTTTTATAGACACTTATAATCCTGCTACTAATACGTTTGCTCGTTTAGGCGTAAATCCAGGTTGGCAAATTGGTGGAGATTTAATATTCTGGGGCGGTAAGCTATATGAAGTAAGTAGAGATAGTGCTACAAAAAAACACTATGTATTGTTTCAGATAGATACGTCTAAACATCCTGCCACTTATAAGAATTTTATTGATTTTGGAGCAACTCCAATATTTGGTATTGCCAGTGTAAAGCAGCCTTGTCAATATAACCAACCATATGCAATGGGGGATTCTGGTGAAATTTTTCCGCTAAATATGAGTAGTGTTCCTCCTAAAATGGGTGTTCAACTTTGTAATATTACTACCCTTATTCCTGGTTTCACTGGTACCGTTTATGATGCTGCCAGTAATGCAGAATCAGGGTTAGATCAGCGACCTACACCGCCTGCAAACCCTGTTACCCCAAATGATCTTTGTAAGGGACAACCATTTAATTTTGCCATAAATATAAATGACCCAACAAACGACACGCTGAGATGGTACATGAATCCTAATGTTCCACCTCCTGGTTCACCAAGTGTTTATACGGGTATGCCCATTGTAAATACAAACATTGTTGGTTCCGATACTTTTGCTATTACTGAATTTAATAAGGTTACTAAATGCGAAAGTGCTCCTGCAACTATTATAGTTAATATTCATCCATATCCAAACAAACCAGTTGTCAGTCCTGCAATAGACACGGTATGTAATGGTTCTGCCGATGTATTATCTATAAATGTCCCTTCACTTACCACTGGTGCAACTTATCAATGGTATAATGGAGCCACAGCAAGTGGAACAGCAACTACATCTTCTACTACTTTTTCAGCTACTACTACCGGAAACTATTCTGTTACAGCAACAACATTTGTTTTACCCAATAATCCAAATGGATGCTCCACCCCTTCCGACCCTGTAAATGCTAAAGTATTAAACAGCAATATAGTGTATCAGGGAAGTCCATATTGTAATAATGGATTTGCATTTGTAACAAGAACTGGTGATAGCGTAGGCGGCAAATATTCAGCTTCTCCTGCAGGTATTATTATCGATCCAATAACCGGAACTGTAGATCTTGGTAATACAACTCCAGGAACTTATACTGTTACCTATACGCTAAAGGGAGGCAACTTTACTTGTCCTTATACTACTTCTATTAAAATACAGAGTACTGCAGCTACTATTAAATATCCAAGCGATAGTTTCTGTCAGGTTCAATCTGTTCAAAGTGTAAATCTTGCCGGTACAGGCACTATTACTGGAGGTACCTATACGGCTACTCCTTCAGGATTAACTATTAATGCCACTACAGGCGCTATAACTCCTGCTACCAGTACTTTTGGAACTTATAAAGTAATCTATACTTATACCGATCCTATTTGTGGAACGCATTCTGATACTACTACCGTTTCTATAGTAAATAAAGTTACTCCACAAGTAACTATCGTTGCTACTTCAGATACTATCTGTACAGGAACGATTGTTGTATTTACAGCTACTCCAACTAATGGTGGTGGAGCTCCTACTTACCAGTGGTTTAAAAACGGAGTAAGTGTTCAAAATAGTGCCAGTAATACTTATTCTGATGGCACCTTAAACAATGGAGACATTATCACTTGTACCATTACCAGTAATGCTTCTTGTATTGCTACTGCAAACGCTAATAGTAACAGCAAAAAGATTGTAGTTTCTATCTTTACGCCAAGTGTATCAATAGCTGCTACAACTACTACTATATGTGCAAATACATCGGTAACATTTACTGCAACTCCTGTAAATGGAGGTGCTAATCCTACTTATCAGTGGCAGTTAAACAACAATAATGTTGGATCTAATTCAAACACATACTCTATTAATACCTTGAGTAATAATGATGTAGTAACCTGTACGCTAACCAGTAGTTTAAGTTGTGTTACTGCACCTACTTCTAACAGTAATAAATTAACTATTACCGTTAATAAGGCAACTTCATCAAGTAACAATAAAATTATTTGTAAAAAAGATTTACCTTATTCCTGGAATGGATTAAATTTCTTAACTGCAGGTACTCAAACTGCACATATTAATAACGCTGCTGGTTGTGATAGTGCTGCTACATTAACTATTAGTGTTGATAATTTTAAAGTAGATAGTATTGGAACCAATCTAGCTAGTCCGGTTGCTAATGCTACCGCAATGGGTGTTACTCTATATTCAGATTCTATTATTAAGAGTGCAACCTGGACACCGGCTTATTTATTTAGTGGTAATACCGCTTCTCAAAATATCACTACACCTGATACTTCTTTTAGAATTTATATTACAGGTTACTCTACTAATGGTTGTTTCGATACTGTATCTAAAAACATAGTAGTAAATACCGGTTCTATATTTATCCCTAACGCTATTGCACCTACTAATACCAGTGATATTCGCATCAGTCATTTTATGGTTTATGGTACTTCTATTAAGACTGCTGACTTAACCATCTTTAATCAATGGGGACAAAAGATATTCCATTCCGATGATGCTAAATAT